>SKYC01000059.1 GCA_007128085.1 Saprospiraceae bacterium
ATCTTCCATCTTCCATCTTCCATCTTCCATCTTCCATCTTCCATCTTCCATCTTCCATCTTCCATCTTCCATCTTCCATCTTCCATCTTCCATCTTCCATCTTCCATCTTTCGACTTTCGACTTTCAGACTTTCGACTATACTTCAACAGACGGTACCAGAAAAATTCACTATTCTTAAAATCTTATCTAACTTTGTGTAGTTATAGATAGCGAACAGACCATTTCCACTAAAATTACTGAGAGACACCTTGATTTTACTTAAAATTTTGGCGCTTGCATTTCTGAGTTACAAAAAAACAATACCAATGAGACCATTACTTATAATCACTTTATTTTTGTCTACCCTGCCTTTTGCCCAGGCCATGAACAGTCTCGATCTCAGCGACCCACAGGCCAAGCAAATGTTGGACGCAGTTAAAAACAACATCCTTTCGGAATCCTCCTGGACTTTTGACTTTGAACTGCTTGTAAACTTCCCGCAATTGGACCAGGAAAAAATCGAGGGACAACTCAAACAAGACGGCGACAAAGTAAGGGCAGACCTCGGTTCCCAACTCATCATCAGTGATGGAAGTACTGTTTGGACCTACCTCAAAGACTTTAATGAAGTTCAAATTTCGCATTACGAAAAAGAAATGTCTGAATTGTTCCTCAGCCCCGCCCAAATCGTACAAATTTACGAGAGCGGAGAGTACCGATATCAGTATTCCGGTAGTAGAGAGTACCAGGGTCAAATGCTCGACCTCATCGAATTTGTCCCCACCGAACCGGGCGGATCAGAGTTTGTAAAAATCAATCTTTGGTTGGACATGGATAGCAAAGTCCCCACGGGAGTGATGATCAACGCCAGAAACGGCACCCGGTACAACCTCTACATTAAAGACCACCGCAAAGGAGTAAACCACTCGGCAGATGTATTTACTTTCAATGCAGATGATTACCCGGGAGTAGAAATTGATGACTTGAGATTTTAAATAACAACCATGGGATTGAAATCAATACTAGCAAGGCCTATTGCCTATTTCACACACCACAAACTGACTTCGGATGCAAGGAAAGCCAAAGACATCCAAAACAAAATGCTTTTAAAGCACATCGACAAAGCGCGGTCTACCGCTTTCGGGAAAGATCATCATTTCGGTAAGATCGAGGATTACGAAGACTATAAAAAGGCGGTTCCGGTCAGAGATTACGAACAACTCAAAAAGTACTTTGACCGCGTATCCCAGGGAGAAGCCGATGTACTTTGGCCCGGAAAACCGCGGTACCTGGCAAAAACTTCGGGTACCACTTCCGGAGCGAAGTACATTCCCATTACCAGCGACAGTTTGCCCAATCATTTTGGCAGCGCGAGAAATGCTGTATTTAACTTCGCCAACCAATCCGGGCAGTTTTCTTTTTTGGACGGCAAGATGATATTTTTATCCGGTTCGCCCAAACTGACGGAAACCAACGGAATTCTTACCGGGCGATTGAGTGGAATTTCCAACCACCTCATTCCCGGCTGGGTCAAGCGAAGTCAACTGCCCTCTTATGAGACCAACACCATCGATGAATGGGAAGTAAAAATCGACAAAATCATCGAGGAAACCATTCAGGCAGACATGCGCCTGATCAGTGGGATTCCACCCTGGGTGCAAATGTACTTTGAGAGAATACTCGAAATAACCGGAGCCGAAAACATACTGGAAGTCTTTCCCAACTTTTCCATATTCGTATACGGAGGGGTCAATTACGAACCCTATCGACAGACCATGGAAAAACTCATCGGAGGAAAAGTCGACAGCGTAGAGACTTACCCCGCTTCCGAGGGTTTCATAGCCTTTCAGGACCGACCGGGCGACACCGGTATGATGTTGAACATAAATTCAGGCATCTTTTTTGAATTCATTCCCCTCAGTGAATTACAAGACGAAAACCCCACCCGACTCAAACTGGACCAGGTAGAAACGGATGTCGATTACGCACTCATCCTCACTTCCAATGCGGGGCTTTGGGCTTACGATCTGGGAGATACCGTGCGCTTCATCAGTTTGGATCCGCCCCGCATACAGGTAAGCGGAAGAACAAAAAATTATATTTCAGCATTTGGAGAACACGTCATAGCGAAGGAAGTGGAAGAGGCTTTGCAGTTGACATCCGAAAAGTTAAACGCCAAAACTGTTGAGTTTACCGTTGCCCCTCAGGTTAAACCACCGGAAGGAGGCACTCCGTACCACGAATGGTTTATTGAATTTGATGAAGAGCCGGAATCCATGGAAGATTTTTCTGCTCAGTTGGACAGAGAAATGATCGAACAGAACATCTACTACAAGGATCTGATCGATGGCAAAATTCTCAGACCTTTAGTCATCCGGTCGATGCAGCACAACGCCTTTAGGAGGTTCATGAAGGCAAGGGGTAAACTCGGTGGACAAAACAAAGTACCCCGCCTTACCAACGACCGAAAAATTGCAGATGAACTCTCAGATTTTATGCGGAAAACCGAAAAATAAAATAAGCAGCTCCCCCCCTGCGTTCACACTATCAATCAGTGAATTGCCGGACAACAAAACGACCCAATTAATTGTCTGGATGGTATTATTGTTGTACTTTTGCGGATTCTGAATAAAGGGTATCCCTGAAGGATTCAGTTCAACCGCTTAAAAAGACAAAGCGCTTGAATTCAGAAGCGACGGAATCAGTGGAAAAAATATATAGATGAGAAACCAAATATTGCCCCTTACTTTTCTTTTTTTCAGTATTCTCTTCATGGCCTTAAGCGGTTGCAGGAGCGAATACGAGCGCATTCGAATGAGCGGCGATCAGGAGCGCATACTTGAGGCGGGAATGGAGTATTACGACAAGGGGGAGTATGAGCGCGCCAGAAATCTCTTTGAGTTGGTTCTGGCCTCTTACAGGGGAAGAGCACAGGCGGAAGAACTTTACTACCGATTTGCCAGATCCCATTATGAACTGGGAGAATATCTGCTCTCTGCTTTCTACTTCGACAATTTTGCCTCCACCTTTCCCAACAGCAAGTACCGGGAAGAAGCGGAGTTCAAAGCGGCTTATTCCAATTACCTTCTCTCTCCAACTTTCAGATTGGATCAGAAGTACACCCACAACGCCATCGATGGGTTTCAGCGCTTTGTCAACCGTTTTCCAAACAGCCCACGAGTACAGGAGTGCAACGAATTGATGGATCAATTGAGAAAAAAGCTGGAGAGAAAGGCATTTTATCAGGCCGATTTATACTATCGAATGGGCTCCTATCAATCGGCAGTGGCCAGTTTTGAACATTTATTACAGGATTATCCCGAGACAGAGGATGCAGAAAAAGTGCGCTACCTTCTCGTGAAATCCAATTTTTTACTGGCCGAAAACAGTGTTCTCGCTCGACAGGAAGAGCGATACAATGCCACCATTTCCGCCTACAACAACTTTGTTCGCAGACATGGCGGCAGCGCTTATTTGAGCGAACTAGAGGAGTATATTGAAATATCTAAAAACCAATTAAATTCATTGAGTTATGAGTGACATAAAGTCCAGAGTTCAGATGATCGACCCCAATATCTCTCCCAGAAACCTGGAAGAACTGGTCGAGAGGAATAAAAATATGTACGAAACACTTGCGGTAATTACCAAAAGAGCCAACCAACTCTCTCAGGATTTAAAGACGGAGCTGCACGGCAAACTAGAGGAATTCGCCATCATCAGTGATACCATCGAAGAGATTCAGGAGAACAAAGAGCAGGTTGAAATCAGTAAGTTTTACGAAAAACTGCCTAACCCCGCCATCATCGCCATGAACGAATACCTCAATGGAGAATTGGAGTACAGGCACCGGGAGGAAGACTAATTACCGCCCTATCCAAAGAATTTATGAATAGTGAAGACAGCGACAACCAATTGTTGAAGGGAAGAAAAATTCTTCTCGGTATTTGCGGGAGTATAGCGGCCTACAAATCCGCATTCCTGTGTCGCGAATTCATTAAAGCAGGGGCTGAAGTCCGGGTCGTCATGACGCGGGATGCGTCCAATTTTGTGGGCCCCGTCACTTTTTCCACCCTTTCTAAAAACCCCGTTCACATCGAATTGTCCGAAGAGGGCCACTGGAGTGATCACGTCGGATGGGGGCTTTGGGCTGACCTGATGATCATCGCTCCTCTCACGGCCAATACCCTGGCCAAACTCGCATGTGGCATTACAGACAACATGCTGACGGCCACTTATCTGTCCGCCCGATGCCCCGTTATGGCGGCACCGGCCATGGATCTGGATATGTGGAACCATCCCAGTACGGTCAGAAACATCAAAACTTTGCGCTCTGACGGAATCCATTTTCTCGATGTGGACAGCGGTGAACTGGCCAGCGGATTGAGCGGCCCCGGAAGAATGATGGAGCCCTCTCAAATTCTTGAAAAAGTGGAAGTTTTTTTTCAGAAAAAAAAATCGCTGAGTAAAATAAAAGCACTGGTAACGGCCGGTCCAACCTTAGAGCCCATAGATCCCGTCAGATTTATCAGTAATTACAGTTCGGGAAAAATGGGTATTGCCATAGCCAATGCCCTGGCTTCCCGAGGCGCCGAAGTTCACCTGATTCACGGCCCCATATCAGCAGAACTATCCATACATCCCGCCGTCCAA
>SKYC01000407.1 GCA_007128085.1 Saprospiraceae bacterium
CCTCAGCCGATAACGATGGTCCTGTTTGCGAAGGTGGTGAACTACAACTCACTGCTGATGGTGGAACAGAATACAGTTGGTCGGGACCGAACGGCTTTTCTTCCGATGAACAAAACCCACTGCTGTCAGAAGTCAATTCCGATCAATCAGGAGAATACACGGTGGAAGTGACCGATGAAAACGGCTGTTCAGCGACGGCGGGTACAGAAGTTACTGTGCACCAGAACCCAGTGGCAGTTGCAGGCAATAGCGGTCCCTATTGTATAGGGCAAACCATCGAGTTAACTGCTGAAGGTGGTGTCGAATACCAGTGGGAGGGCCCCGACAACTTTAATTCCGTCATACAAAATCCGGATTTTCCAAATGCCCTGCAGCTAAATGGTGGAGAGTATTCGGTAACAGTCACCGACGAGAATGGATGTTCATCGGGAGCCACTACCACTGTTGTAGTTGAAGAGTGCTTTATCATCACCGGAGACATCACCTGGGAGGGAGATGGATCAGGAGTCAATCTCACCGAAGTGGTCATTGATGGTGAAATAACGGATTCTCGAATCACCAATTTGGATGGCACCTACAGTTTTCAATTGACCGACGGAGGAGACTACACATTAACTCCCTCCAGAGAAAACGACCGGATGAATGGAGTGGAAGTCGGAGATGCTCTCATCATCCGTCAACATTTGGCCGGAGTATTGGACATTACCAGTCCCTATAAGTTGATCGCGGCAGACATAAATCGGGACGACACCATTGACGAAGAAGATATCGTCGCTGCAATTTCCAACATACTGGGAGTTCCGGGAGCTGAAGACCAGTTTCCCAATTCCTGGAGATTTGCGGATGCGGGCTACGACTTTCCGGAGCCTCATACGCCCTGGGGTTTCCCCGAATTTATTTCCCTTGAAGACGTGGAAGAAGATGTCTTCAGCCAGAATTTTATCGGAATAAAAGTAGGTGACATCAATGCCACGGCCAATCCGGCAGATGTAGAAGCGGTTATTCCCGATCTGGATGAGAACGACAATCTTTTGTGGAGGGTTCTTGAAAGTGACTGGATGGAAGAGGATCAAATTGTCGATCTCGTATTTACCTCCGGACAATTTAATGGATTTGCCGCCTATCAGTTTGGGCTGTCCTTTGATACCGACCAGCTCGAGTTTGTAGAAGCCCTTCCGGGCGGAGAACTCGGTCTGTCTGCCTTGAACTTTGGAGATGCAGGTGCGGAGAATGGAGCATTGAGGATGGCATGGGTCAACACCGGCGGAGAGGATGCCGCCCTTACTGAGGGAACCGAAACCTTTACGCTGCGGTTCAGGAGCTTAAGTGCTGAGGGAATGGCAAGTGAGCATTTGACCCTGGACAATGACGTCCTGCTGGGGATGGCTTACAATGCCGATTTACTTAGGTCTACAGTAGACATGGAGTTCTTTGATGACGATACCGTTTCAACCCACGATCACGGTGCACTAGCGGATTTTATATTAAAGCAAAACCGCCCGAATCCATTCAGTCAGCACACTACCATTGATTTTACTCTGCCGCAATCCGGTCAAGCCACCATTCGGATCATCGACATCAGTGGTCGGGAGATTCACAAAGTGGAAGGATTTTTCCATAAAGGGGAAAACGAATTGTTGCTGGAGTACAATTTCAGCCCGGGTCTGTATTTTTACGAATTGAGTACCCCATACGGAACCAGGATAAAGAGAATGATGGCTCAGTAAAGGCCCATTCATCATACTTAAAAAAAGCCCATCGCTAACCGGTGGGCTTTTTTTTTGTCCAGTTACTCGTCCAATTAAAATCAGAATTGGCAGACAGTTCTTATATTGGCCTGAAAAAAGTCAAGCATGCTTAAATATATATTCGCCTTTTCACTGCTCTTACTTTTTCTCGCTTCCTGTCGACAGGAAGCAAAAAACGGAGAAGTGACCGAAAAACCGGAGATACAGGAACGCGATACCGCAGTCGTCGAAATGCCCACAGCCCACTCTTATTCGGTGGATTTTCTCATGGGCAAATACAATCCCGACACCCATCCCGACTTTACCGCCATCGATGAAAAATACGCCTCACGGGCGGGCATGTACATGCAAAAAGCCGCATATAATGCATTCCTCGATATGTACAAAGCCGCTGAGGAGGAGGGCATTATTCTGACGATTCGCTCTGCGGCCAGGAATTTTGACCATCAAAAGCGGATATGGGAAGAAAAGTGGTACGGGGAGCGTCTTTCCGCGGGAAAGAATGCCTACGAAACCTTTTCTGATCCTGTAGATCGCGCTCGAAACATCCTTTTGTACAGTGCCATGCCGGGCACTTCGCGACATCACTGGGGAACCGATATCGACCTCAATTCCTTTGACAATGCATGGTTTGAAGAAGGGGAAGGGAAAAAACTGTACGATTGGATGTTGGAACACGCCCCTCGCTTTGGTTTTTGTCAACCCTATACGGCCTTTAATGAACAACGAAAAACCGGTTACCAGGAAGAGCGTTGGCACTGGTCTTACCGCCCCCTGTCTGTGGACATGACTATGGATGCAAAAACGCTCATCCGAGACGAGATGATCTCCGGATTCTCGGGTGCAGAAACAGCCGGGGAAATAGGCATAGTAGAAAACTATATTTTGGGTATACATCCGGATTGTTTGGATTGAAAATTTTTAACTAAAAACCAGTTATTGTTTACCGCGATAAACAAAAAGTTGTTAAATTTGCTTATTGCAATAAACAATAATGGATACATTAATCGAATCATTTTTAAGGAAACTTCAGGGTACGCAGCTCGATTTCATCCGGGGAATGGAAGGGGATATCCCCTGGGAAGCCCGTTTAATTGGCATTAAAGGTGCCCGTGGGGTAGGTAAGACCACCTTAATATTGCAGCATATCAAACAGCATTTAAGCAATGATTTAGATAAAACGCTTTATGTCAGCCTGGACGATTTTTGGTTTGCAACTCATTCATTGCACGAGTTGGTGAGACAATTTGTAGCCCGGGGGGGTAGACATCTGTTTTTAGATGAAGTTCATAAATACGAAGGATGGTCTCAAGCCATCAAAAACTTCTATGACAATTACCCTGATTTACAGATTGTATTCACGGGGTCTTCACTGCTGCAAATACTAAACGCAAGGGCAGATTTAAGTCGAAGAGCCCTGGTTTTTACTATGCCCGGGTTGTCCTACAGAGAATTTATTGCGATGGAAAATGGAATAGAGCTTCCAAAATTCAGTTTGCAGGATATTTTGAAAAACCCTTTATTCGTGAGTCGTGAAATAAATTCCAGGATCAGGCCAATGCAGTATTTTGACAGCTATTTAAAAAAAGGCTATTATCCTTTTTACAAGGAAACCCCCGATTTTTACTACAATCGTTTACAGGAAGTGGTGCAATTTATGCTGGAAGTGGAACTGCCCTCTCAGCGGAATATGGATGTGGCCTTTACAAAAAAAATCAAACAGTTGCTGGTAGTCATTGCACAGTCGGTTCCTTTTATGCCCAATATATCAAAGCTCAGTGAAAGGATTCAAATTAACCGCACCACCCTGCTGACTTACCTTCATTATCTGGAGGAAATTGGACTGACCATGCATTTGAACAAAAATGCATCTGGATTAAGCATGCTTCAGAAACCATCAAAAATATACCTGCAAAATACCAATTTAATCTACCTCCTGGCTTTAGAAAATGCCAACAAAGGCAACCTGAGAGAAACATTTTTCCTCAATCAGCTATCGTGCAAACATCGTGTATTGATACCGGCCAAAGGAGATTTTAGGGTCGATGGTGATTATGTGTTTGAAGTGGGTGGAAAAAACAAAACCCAAAAGCAAATTGCCGGCACTCCCAATTCTTTTGTAGTAAAAGACGAGATCGAATACGGTTCAGCCAACACCATCCCACTTTGGTTGCTTGGGTTTTTATATTAAAGTCTGAAAAGTCAAAAGTTAGAAAGTCCAAAGTCGAAAGTCCAAAGTCGAAAGTTCAAAGTCGAAAGTCCAAAGTCAAAAGTTGGAAAGGGAATAGTTTACCCGGTGGAATTGCGGGAGGGAGAAAAGATGTTGCCTCCCGTTCGTTTAACGGATGCGACTGTTGGGGCTTTGTAACGATTCGTGCTTTTTTGCTACCAGGGTGCCGTCCGATGGGACTTTTTTCTGTAAATGGTTAAGCATAAGGCTTGCTAACCAGATTTTTTTCTTGAGAGAGGACGCAGAGGATGGTTTACCGCGAAGACGCGGTGAACGCAGAGAAGGCGCTGAGAGAGGGCGCATAGTATAGTTGATAATTGAGGGAAGGAGATTGAAGGTTGTTCGCTAATTATCCGTAGGGATTTTCCGATCGACACCTTCACCTATCCGGGTAAAAGAAATGGACAGTTTTAGCAGAAACATATAGAATCCGTAATTACTGAGGGTGAATAATCTACTTTTCTTGATGTTTTCAGAACTTAAGGCATTCAAATCACAATTATTTACTCTGTCCAGGAATACGATGCATTCCTTGGTTTTAGAATTAGCGGGTAAAAAGAGAATTTAGGTAACTTCCTGTCTTTTGATTGCTTCGCTGTGATTGGCTATTTTAGTCTTATCTATTCCATACTGTAAGAGACTGTCG
>SKYC01000091.1 GCA_007128085.1 Saprospiraceae bacterium
TGACTGATTTTTCGGATTGGATTTTTCACTCAGAAAAGTGGTTCTCCGGCCTCCAATTAGACCTGACAGCTTTTTATCATCATCATGGGGTAAATCCAAATGATACATCATCTTTTAATTCCAATCCCACAGTTTTCAATAAGCTGTATTTCTTTTCATTAAAAAAGGAGTTGAAAGTGGAGGACAACAACAGCGGTGCACAGAAAATAACTAATCATCTTCCCCTTAAAAACAGTGATTATTTTAAGGATTTTGCACTGATCACCCCCTCCAAAGAACCTCTTACTTTTGGATTATTGATCCTAGATGCAGCCTTTTCACTATTCACTGCAGTAGCAGAATTACAAGCCCAAAACCAATTGACTACTCCCTACTCCGACTCCCAAAAAAGGGAAAAAGAAACCTTGATGCAGCACAGTATCTGGATTTATACCGCAGCACTGGAAGGTAAGGTGTATAGCCGGGAGGATTTTGAACATAAATTGAAAGAGGAAATTCAACGACAAACTGGAATGTCATTCGAAGAAGTGCCCAATGAAATAAAGAGCAGCCTGGAGGAGGGTGCTGAACAGTTCTGGGAGGCCTTTTTTCTGTTGGGTGATGAAGCCCGTGTTTTTACATCAAATGAATAATCAAAAATGATCGCTTATGAAAAAATTACTTGACCCCAATATTAAAAACTACTACAGCTGCTTTTTCATGGTCTTTTTTCTCCATACATCATTTTGTATGGTTTTAAATGCACAAAACCCGGAGGAGGAATTTACCAGAAACGATGCCATTGAGCTGGTCATGACAAAAATATCACCACCTGCACATCACGATGGACCGGTCTCTATTTTTGTACACGATGAAAAACTTCAGCCGGGCGATGTGATAGAACCCTTTTTTAGCAAAGATGATATAAGAATCAATATTCAAGCTCCCTCCTGGCTGGCGTGGATTGATGACCATCCCACAGCCGGGTTTGCACATCCTACAAGATTGGTTATCATCAATCAACAGACTGGTGAATACGATATCCATCATTTTCAGTGGTGGCCACTTCTGAATGGGACCAATCTGTTTATGTCGGATAGCGCTCGAAATAACAGAAACATCATGATTTATTCGGACTTAAATATTATCAGATGAGGAATCTAATTATAATAATTGGAAAGTGGTTGTTGGTGTGCTTAATGACTTTAATGATTGGCTTTGAATCAGATGCAAGGACGAGGGTAATTACCATTGACGGAGGTTTTGATTCTGGCCCTGAGACTTCCGATATGGACAGAGCCGTTACAGGTTTACTAGATGACTTTATGTCTGCCTTTCGAAGACATGTACCCGATGCTGAAGAAACCAGGGTTAACTCGGCTGATTCGCTTCTGAATTTTTTACTTGATATGGATTGTGAGTGCGGAGATACATTGTACTTTGTATTTTCAGGCCATGGTTATGACGGTGGAATCAACTTTTCCAAAGGAGAAGATTGCATCGATAGATTTTTAGATTATCAAACTATCGCAAACGCTATATTTACTAATAATCCGGAATGTTGCTGCAAAATTCACTTTATCATTAACGCCTGCCATGCAGGAAGTGCTATTGAACCATTGTCAAGAGAGGAACATGTAAAGCGGGTGTTCGCAGCTACCAGTGCGGATGCTCTTATGTATTATCGGCAAGCATTAGACCAATCAGACTCAATTGCCTCGGCCTATTTGCGACGCCTAATATCTGAAATGAATGATTTGGCTGATGATGAGCGGGACAGATCCATTGACGATGTAATTGATGAAGCACATGGAGGAGCTCGAGATGCAGTTCCAGCGGATAACTGGGATGAGGGAGAGCGACCGGAGGGATTCAGAAAGGATACTTTTGAAGTAAGGGGGCATATAAGAGAGGTTTTCATTTCACGTGAAAAAAATGCAAAGAGAAGATCTCCAGAGAGAAGATATTATGCAGTAATAGAAATTGATTCACCTGGATGGCGGAGAGGCCAACTCGATACTGTTCAACTAGAAAATGAATGGATGCGTGTAAGAAGGTGTAAATGGGTATCTACAAAAATTGTTTATGATCGACCACATGGATTAAGGGAAAAACTCAAAGAATTAGTACCGATAAAACCCCCTGGAAAACAATTAATAACAGCCCATGTAATGGAGATTAGGAGCCACATGGCCAAGGTGCATACTACCTGGCCGAGACATATGTTTTGCAGGGAATTGTGGATTGATTATCCCCCTGAAGACCGGGACCCCAATTCGAAGCTTTCAGTTTGCAGATGGATTCAACAAGATGTACACATTACAGATCCTACGGGATCTGCCACTCCGGTTGACCCTCTTCGAACTTTCGGAAGATTTCTGGGAGGGCTGGTTCATATTACCGGAATTGACAGGGAAAATGGAATTATTGAGTTTGAGGTCAGAGAGCCCTGGCTCAGGAGATACGGTTACGACCGCGCCAGAATTTCAGAGGAAGAAATGGAGCACCTGGATTCCCTGATAAAGGTTCAGGATACCCTAATTATCCCATTATTAGACACTATTATAGTTGAAAGAACCCGGCCATTAGAAAGCTGTGATAATATTTGGTTGTCATTGCGAGTTCCAGGGACTGCTGATTCAAGTTTATGGGTTTCAAATGGTTGGATTCCAAAACCAAGGGATACAGATGGTGCCTCACACACCCGACTTCGGGATCATAACATTGACCGGTCCGGCACGCTGGAATCAGTCCTGCCATCCATATATGTACTTAATAAGGATCGGGAAACATACAAGGGAAGGATACATTTGGCTCTTTACCCCCTGGATGAGCCTCCTGATGACCATACCCATAGTTACACAGAAGAGTTGGATGTCTATCAGACCCTTATTCAGGGAAGTCACTTCAGCCCTCCCGATGGCGAAAGTGCTGAAGTGTTTTTATCACTCTTGCCCCCGGAATGCCTTAATTGGTTGTATGGTTGTGTTTTTCCCCCTCAGGTGGAACAAATTGAAGAAAAAATTTCCTCCACTTTGAAAGCAGCTTTTCTAATGAATCATCTGAAAACTCTGTCTCAGAGTCAATTGAGTGAGAATGCCCCCGGGATCGACAGATGGAAAAACTTATATTTAAGTGATTTCAGCTCCCCGACACGAAATGACTTTTCCGGTCAAATTTCAAAATATTACCAACTGGATTTTGACTACAAAAACAGGATTAGATCTGATAGAGCCTTTTCCAACGCACTATTAATGGAGTCAGCTAATTGTGATGTGCAGGAGTTGGCAATGGAATTAACTGATTTGTGGGAGGAGGCAAGTAAATCAACAGACACTGATATTACTTTTTCAGAAGACGAGTTAGATGGTCTGGAACAATACTTTTTAAATTACCTCAATGGAGTATTGAGCCACTCTCCTCATTCTTCAGAATTGAGATGTCCCGATGAAGACGACTGTTTAAACAGGATAATCGGGCACTTCAAACAATTAGCCATAAATTACCCAAATCATTTTTCAGAAACCTCTCCGGATCTGACCAATATCGATTTATATAGGTCTGTTCATCAACGCCAACCAGAGCTTGCAAGAACCAAAGATCAGAGTGGGATGGTGCCAGATTTTGAATCCTCGGCAATTTATACAGATTATGTAGATTTTTACAATCTGGAATCCTTTGAATCTCGGAAAATTAGATTCAATACCATTTCAGGGCTTGAACCCGGTCGTGGATATCGATTGAGTTTCTGGAGGGGAGACCAAATTGATGAGGGCGACGAAAAAGCTATTAACACCTCCGATTTAAACTATCAATATCAAGATACACTACACTTGTTTTTTAACTTGAAAAAAGAGGACAGATGTCAATGTCCCGATCCATCTGTTCTGGATATTTCAAGTAAAGCCACGGGAAGAGTAAGTGGCAATGTATTCAATCTAACAGTGACCAATACAGGCGATGAGCCGGTTTTATGTGAATTAGGGCCTTACATAGTGCCCCCAGGTAGAAAGGCTCAGGGATTCATTTTGCCGGATAAAACAGAAATTTCGCTTCTACCTGGAGAGTCCGGCTCATTTGAACTTTTCGGCCACTGCCTGGACTTTGATAAAAGTCCGCCAAAAAAGGGATCCACCGCAAACCCCCTCTCAGATTGGATAGCCCTGGATGGCAGTATTGCAGATCGAAATTTTGCTGAAATCAGCCCGCCAAAAAAACCTGTCCTCGACAGAGTGCAATTATTAAAACCCGGAACTGATGAGTTGTTGAACTGGGCTCCAGTGGATTTAAACAAACTGTCTGACATCGATCAAAAAGCGTATTTAAAACAACTTGGAGAGTTGAATCTTAAAGCTGGAGCTGTAAAAAAAGCTGTTTACAACGACTTTCATTATGAAAATCTCCTCAGGAGCCCATACGGTAAATCAGGGCACCTCCGGAGAACCAGTATAATGCAAAATATGAGCTGGATTTACAACAGTTATTTAAGTGGCAAAGAATACAGATTTGAAGATTACAAGAAGCGGGCCATGGCTCAACTCAAAGAGAATGTACCCCATTTAAATCTCGATGAAGAAAAGACAGTCGAAGAGGTGAAAACAGGCTTGAGGAAAATTTGGGAAACTTCATATGCTATTGGAGAAA
>SKYC01000075.1 GCA_007128085.1 Saprospiraceae bacterium
AAACTGGCTTCTCCTACAACCACTTCCAGGGACCATAAGCCGGTAGGGGCATCGCGTGAAGTTCTGGGGCTAATGGTGTAAATTCCTCCGGTGGATTGAGTGGTGGTCATAGACTTTTGTTCGACGCCGTTTGGATCGGATAATTTAAATGTAACAGGGTGATCTTTTGGGATTTGGTCAAATTTATCCTCCAGGATAAAACTCAGAAATAGGGTGTCCCCGGGTCTCCACACTCCTCTGTCTCCATAGATATATCCCTTAAGCCCCTTTTGGACGACTTCTCCCTTGACGTCAAACCTGCTTAACGAACGCGATTCATTGGGGTTTAATCTTAAGTAGTTTTTCTGTTTTCCTTTGCTGGCAACAATTAAAAATGGTTCTCGATTGAGGTTGAGAGTGAGCTTGCCCAAATTATTGGTTCTACCCTGAGCGATGATTTGTTGTTGAAAATTCAGCAGTTTGATATTGACTCCCGACATGGGGTCGGTAGAATTCAGATCGTTGGTCATCAAATGGAGTTTTTGATCACTCCCCATCTTGGCAGTAATTCCAATGTCAGTCGCCAACAAACTCTGGCTCACCCATTTGGACCTGTGGAAATAGGCCACATTACAGGGGTTGTCCCTCTCTCTCCAATCCCCGGGCCAGCGATTCAATTGGGATTGAAATTGACGGTAAGCTCTGTCGGGATCGTCCAGGAGGGCTTCATCGATTTTATCATCGGTGGAGAACTCCGGTGAAACTATATTACACGGATAGCGACTGTAGGACGGTTTAAACATCAGAGTAGTGTGGTAAATGGCTCCCGGTTCAAGTTCCACCAGGTTTGTCAGATCGGCATGGTAAAGGGTGGGTAAACGCGGATTGTAATCCTCAAATTGATCCAGCTTTAAAGTCTGATAAGCGACCAGTTCCCCGACCCTTCTGAGTTCTCTGCTACCACTGGTGGGATTCACTTGCATGAATTGGGGCATGTTTTTTTCAAAAACTTTAAAAACAGCTATATCAACCGCCTTGAGATTTACCGCTTCAAAGGGAATGGTGATGCGGCCATTGACCGGAACAATGACTCCATTTGATACAATCTCAACCGACGGCGGCAATTCTTCAAAAACCACCATTCTTAAAATGTTTTCACTCAATTGGAATCCCCCTTTATTTTCGATGGTCCGGTCTAATTTTAAACTCATTTCTCCGCTGACCTCAAAATTGGGAAAAAGGTGGAGATCCTGGCCATCTATCATGGTTCGGAAGTCGTCCTTGTTGTCGAGTCTGATAAGTCCCTTCAATTCTTGTTCCTTTTTGAGCGGGTCAGAAAAATGAACAATCAATTGCGGACCGGGATCAATGGAGGAGGAAATGGACAGCACTTCAAATTGACTGAGCGGAGGGATTTCAACACGTTTTTCCCCTTTTTTATCGACTCCAATGGGAGTGCCGTCCCACTTTATGAGCAACTCATCGGTATGTTGTTCGTCCCTGACAATTCCGCTAATTACAAAGTGATGGTTTCTGTTTCGGTTGGAATGTGTCCACCTGACTGACAAAGCCTTACCTCCCTGAGAGGCTGCCAACACCTTTTTAATGTCTTTGGGGTCTGAATAATCAGCGGTTGACAGAAATCCGGAAAATTGCTGTAGCTTTAAATCGTCTTCATCCACATACTTCAAAGTTTCAAATCCAACCTCCATGGATTGGGAAAGGACATCAAAGGTAAAAGAAAAGTTTCCCAGTTCCGCGGGCGCATGGGGAAGAGACATAAAGTCGAACTCACACAGGTATCTCTGACCGGAGCGCAATGGTTGACCTGGGCGGAATTCAATGGTTTGTCTGGTTACCCAGACAGCTTTTCCCTCAATGGAGGGTCTGAATGAAAATGGAGATTTTTCTAATACTATACCGGTTTGTTCTGCCTCAACCACATTTTGGGCAAACCGAATGGATACGACATCGTTTTTCGATAGGGTACCCGAACTGTAGGTGGATACATAGGGTGCAAATTCGGGGTCAATTTCCTGATAGGCTACCTCCTTTTCAGAGCAGGCAGAAAAAAATAGTATCGACAGGGAGATGAGGAGTAATTTAAGGAAACAGGAAAAGTAGTTCATGTTTGTAGGTTCAAAGTTAAATCAGGTATATCAATTCATAAAAAGTTTACTGCCTGGGTGGACAAAATAGTATTGACGGTTGGGGATTTTTAACTGATATGTCATTTGAAAGCAGATAGATTGCGAACAAACTTAATCATTTTTTTTGTTTTTTTATGAAAAAAATACCATATTTTGTTGTTTAAGTAAATAATTTATAAATTTGGAGGCGGAGAAGGTAGTTGTCAGATATAAGATGTGAATTTTGAGATACCGGGAGAATCGCAGAACAAAGCGGAATGATTCGATTTGGTCTCGGTAAGGAACTGAGCTCAGAGAGATAACTTAACGAGAAAAGAGATAAGATGAGTTTTTAAATTTTAGTTCAGTTGGGGATGAGTTGATGGCTTTTTTTGAAAAAAATGTGGGTGTTAAAATAAATACGAGTATGGATTATCATTTTTCACGCGAGACTTTGGGCAGGGGGTATATGAAGTACTTTGCGCTGTTTGCTCTTTTAATCATTCCACTTTACACCTATTTGTTTGCCACAAAGGAGTCGCCATTTTACTACACCATAAGTATGATAGGTAATCAATTTGACTACCGCATGGGGTTTATAGTCTGGGGTGTGATTACCGGTTTTCTTCTGACCTTTTACATAGGGAGGTTGTACGTGTTGAAATCCTTTAAGAATGCGAGGGGCCACCGGTTGCTCATCTGGTCGCATGTATTTCTGATCCTTACAGTTGCTATACCCGCTGTGGACCACCTCCCCTTTTTAAAAAAACTGCACATGGTGATGGCGGTTTTGTTTGGATTGAGTCTACTGACTTCCCTCTATTTGTTTATTCGCTATCTGGGAGAAATTGATCAGCGGATTTCCCTCAAGTCGAGTTGGATGCTGTTAATAGTATTGGGAGGGTCATTGGGCCTTTTTTTTCTCCTGGGCAATACCGGAGTATTTGAATTGTTTTTCTTTTTTTCCCTGACTATTTTTCTGGTCATTCTCAAGTATTGGCTCAAACCCTATGAAAAGGATTTGTAATGGTGGAGGAGTCAAGCCCATTTTTGAGGCAACTTGCTGCTTGGGGTTGACTTTTCTAAATCTATTGTTACATTGCATCAATCGCTACTTTTCGCTTCTCATAGGTAAATAAGGATTTAAAACACACATTCATTTAAATCATAGCCAAAATATTTTTAGTTTTGTATCGCGATTTTCTTTCTTCGAAACACTTTTTTTGTAAATGATATCGGGATGATGAATTCATGGAAATTTACTTTGATGTTTTTTTTGGCTTTGATGGTGTCGGCTTGCCAGTCGGATGCCGAATCATCGGATCAGGAGGCGGAGAACGCTGAACAGCTGGCTGATCCTGCTGCAGAAT
Source organism: Saprospiraceae bacterium (assembly GCA_007128085.1). Taxonomy (GTDB): domain Bacteria; phylum Bacteroidota; class Bacteroidia; order Chitinophagales; family Saprospiraceae; genus PWJY01. The sequence continues at coordinate 3,479 of SKYC01000075.1, forward strand.
CCGATTCGCCGTCAGAAAATGCAAGGGAAGTGGCGGGTGAAAACTCACTGACTCTTACCGATCAACAATTGATCGATGTGGGTATACTGAATAGGGAAATTCAGTCTATGCGGCAAAATGTCCGCAGTGAAATCAGCGAAATGGTCAAAACCAACGGTTTAAGCATGCCCGAATTTCAGCAACAGTCCAGGTTGATGACCGGTGGATCTTCCAGTGAGTTGAGTGCTAAAGAGCAGGAAGTGTGGAGGGCCATCAATATTGAAATGATGGACATGCAAGTGGGATTGGAATCAGCTGTTAAAGAAAAAGTCAGAAAAAAAGGCTATACACTGGAAGAGTTCAAGGAATTCTCACGGAGAATCAGCCAAAATCCAAAATACAAGGAAAGACAAGCCCAACTTATGTAGATTTCTTCAATTCGGTTTAAAGAGCTTTTTGGATTGTAGACAAGACTTCCTCTTCAAGCACCCTTTGACGGGGTGAAAAGATTTCAATAATTTCACCATTCTTTCCAATTAGATATTTTTGAAAATTCCAGGTGACTTCTGAGTCGGCTTTCCCATTTAATTTTTCAGTGGTGAGGTATTCGTACAGTGGATGAATGTCTTCTCCTTTTACGCTTATTTTTGAAAAAAGTGGAAAACTAACTCCAAAATTCGTTCGGCAGAACTCGAGAATTTCCTCCTCGGTGCCGGGCTCCTGACCCATGAAGTCATTGGACGGGAAGCCCAGGATTACGAGCCCCTCGCTTTGGTAGCGATCGTATAGACTTTGCAGGTCCTGGTACTGGGGTGTAAGTCCGCACTCACTCGCGACATTGACAATCAACATCGGTTGACCTTTGTATTTGGCAAGGGTGGTCTCTTCTCCGTGGATATTTAACAGGGGAATCTCGTATAAATTCATGGGTTGATGGTTTATATTTTGCGGTGAAAAAAAGAGGGATACAAGGAGGAATAACCAAAGCATGTTTCTTAATTTTTAGTTGTTGTATATTTTTTAGACCTATGTGCTCTCTCTTTGGAGGTATGTCTCATTCAAAAAAGCACCGATCCGGATGGCTTTTCCGTTTTTAGCTGGTCTCATCGGAGTTTTAGCCAAAGCCATTATCGATCA
>SKYC01000383.1 GCA_007128085.1 Saprospiraceae bacterium
CTAATGCTTCCCTGTCAACTGGACGCAATCGGGATTTTAACCCTATAAGTAGATAGTATGCATGGCACACCAAAAAAAGGAACCCCTCTAATGCAAGGAGTTCCTTTTTTATAATAATATTTATCTGAAGCAAGATATTTAATTAAACATATAACGAACACCCAGCCTAATTCTCTATCTGGAGGTTAAACCTGCAATATCACTCCAATCTTTACCCACTTCAGTATCCCGATAGGTAAATGTGGGAGTCGTACCATCTGCTTCGTATCCTTCAAATTGGTACAATTCAGTATTATTAAAATCACCGGGGTTAAAATACCGAACTCCCCATTCTGAGTTAATCAAATTAGCTACATTAAAAATATCCACCGAAAGTTGCAATTTATGTGAAGCCCCCCCGATAAGCGTTCCAATATCTTGTCGAATAGCTAAATCAAAAATACTGGAAAATGGATTTCTCGATCCATTCTTCTCTGCGTATTGTCCCCTCCTGTCTTTTAAGCCTTTATCGCTTTCAATAAAAGCATTCAAATTGGCCCATTGAGTTTCTCTAGACACAGGTTCTCCATTTACCTCATAAGGCACCAAATTGATGTCATCAATGGACTCAGGAACATAGACAAGGGCTCTGTTTCTACCGGTACTGCCCGTTTCATTATTTATGTTACGAGCATCAGGCCCACCTATAACGTAGGAATACGGAGTACCCGACTGACCATTGTAAAAAAGGGATATGGTGGTAGCGTTTACGCCCCTATCTGACCAGGGAATTTTGTATGTCAAAGCAGAAATAATTCTATGCCCTACTGAGAAATCTGAGCGGCCATAAACTGGGTTGTTTCTGCCGTCAATATTCACCTGCCCTCTCCACTGAGATGAATTTTGGGAGGAAGTTCCTTCACTCAATGCATAGGCATCTCCGTATGTGTAGGCAATCATGGCGGAAAGGCCGTTGTCAAAGTCTTTTGCCAAGCTACCCGTAATGTTATAGGTGTACCCTTCGCTTGTGTTAGAAGCCAAGTAAACGGCAGAGTAGGTATTGTCAATACTCGACCCTGTGTAAACTTTTCTGTTGTCGCCTCCATTATTCGTCCAGGTAAAATCAACAGTCGGATCGGAATTTACATTGGTATAGACTATATTATTCAAGGTTTTAGTATAGATACCTTCAATGGAAGCCCTTATACCACTTCCTTCAAAAACATGATCCAGTGCCAAGTTCCCCCTTAAGACCTGTGGATATTTAAAATCATTAACAAAAAGGTCCATTTGTCCGGAGGGAACTTCAAATTCAGGATTGGTGTACTGCTGGTCCCATTCGGGAATAAATTCCACCTCATTGTCTTCAAAGTCCCTTTGACTTACTGATCCAAGGGTGAGTCCATTATTATTAAACATAGCCCCCGGCCACACAAAAGGAATTCTACTGGTAAATATTCCCACACCACCACGCAAAATGGTACTTCGTGTACCATCAAAATCGTATTCAAATCCAAGACGCGGAGAAAACATTATTTGTCCATCAGGAGCTTCCCCAGCTCTTACATCCTCAGCCACATCCCATTTTTCACGAATGGCTGGTAGAGCTGTTTCATTAAAGTAAGTATCTTCTGTCGGATCGTCCAATATTACAGGGATGTCCATTCTCAGACCAAGAGTAACAGTCAGATTTCGATTCACGCTCCATTCATTCTGAGCATAAAAGCCCAGCTGAAGCGCATTAAAATCAGCAGCGGCAGCGGTACCACCTCCTGTAATATCATCTACCAATGAGTAAGTTCTATCGTAACGGTAAGCAGGTGCTCCACCTATAAAATCATCAATACTTGAGAATCTATAAGATCCAAAATTCTGAGGGATGAATACATTATAAATGTCGTAAAACTCATTGTGGGTTCCAAAAGTAAGGGTGTGGTTCCCCCTGTATAATTTAAAATTATTGGTCAATGCAATAATGTCCTGATCCAATTGATTGGCATTGGAGAATTCCTCGGATCCAAATCTTATTAATCCTCCATTAGCATCGTCAATAAATACGTAGGGAAAATTTCCACCTAATGGGCTCCGGTCATCTCTTACTCTGGTATAACCAATAATTAAGTTATTGGACATATCATTTCCTAACCTTGAATTTAGTTCAATGGCTGAAGAATTGGTGGTAGTGGGGAAAAAGATCCCGTTATTAGAAAAATTCACAGTTCGGCTGTTCCCTGAAAAACGATTAAATTGTTCTCCTTTGGTATATTGATGACGAAGCGTTAATCGGTGATTATTACCTAAATTGGCATCAATTTTTCCAAATATTTTCACTCCTTGTAATTCCTCTTCTGTAGAACCAAAAGTTCCAGGATCGTAACCGAAATTATCAATCAAATGAGATCTCAGGTTGTTTAAATCCTCAATACTTGCACGCCCTTCAACACTGGTATAACTCTCAATTTCAAAAGGTCTGGGAGTCACATCGTCTTGTAACTCTACATTAGCAAAAAAGAATACATTGTCTTTTACTATTGGCCCCCCTAAAGAAAAACCATAGGTCTTTTGAGAAAATTCATCTACCTTCGTACGCTCTATATTCAATCGATCTGATAGCGTTTTATTCGTTTCTCCTACCAAGTTCTCATTTTGAAAGAAATAATATGCACTTCCTTTCATTTCATTGGTACCCGATTTGGTGACCGCATTGATTCCTCCACCCGCAAATCCGCCTAAGGAAACGTCATAAGGTGAAAGTAAAACCTGAAACTGATCAATTATGTCAATACTAAATGGTGAAATTCCAGTCTGGCCACCATTGGTACCTGAAGATGCCAATCCAAAAACATCATTGTTCACCGCACCATCAATGTAAATGGCATTGTACCGATTGTTTATACCAGAAAAGGAAATTCCACTTCCCTCTGTCGTGGCTTGGGGTGTCAATCGCAAAAAATCATTGATGTCCCGATCCAAAGTAGGCAGAGCTTCAATCGTTTCTGACCCTATCTGTGTGTTGGCTCCCGAATTTTGTCCTGTAACTCCTGATCTAGCAATGATTTCAACGCCTTCTAATTCCATAGCGCTCTCAAATAATTGGGTATTGATCCGTTGGGTTTCTCCCAGATTTAATTGAACCCCTTCAAACACCTGCTCTGAATAGCCCACATAAGAAACAGTAATTGTGTAAGGTCCTCCTACTCTGACATTAGGTAGTGTATAACGTCCCTCCAAGTTGGTAGAAGTTCCGTAAAATGAACCAGATGGAACATGTAGGGCTGACACTGTTGCTCCAATTAATGGATCTCCGTCCACATCCGTTACTACACCCGATATTGATGAGGTTGTCACACCTTGGGCCAATAAGGATGTTGTAATTAACAGACAACAAATAACTAAGTAAAACTTTCTCATGATTTAGTTTATTGGTTTGAAAATATGCGGCAAAACTAATCACGAAAAACGAATTGGAGAAATATAAATATTAATAATTCATTAACTTAATGTAGCCTCAAAATGAAGTGACTGGAAAACAAAAAAATAAATATATAAAAAAGATAACTATTAGTTCGTGGGAAGAAAGTTTTCCGCAATCATACACCTAACGGATCCACCTCCAAATTTTTCAATGGTGGGGATATCCGAGTGGAGGATCTCCGTATACTTGCGCAGGGTCGACTTTTGTTCTGAAGTGAGCGATCGAAATGCTGAAGAAGACATGGCCAATACCGGATGTCCTTTATCATTTTTCATTTGCAGCATGTTTCCGGTGAATTGCAATACCTGCTCAAAAGAAATCTCAACCAATTCTAAACCCGCAGCATCCAGTTTAGACCTCACCTTTTTCCTGTCGGATTCATCCGTTATACATTCCACGCATAGGATGGCAAATCCGGCCCCCAGGGTCATGATGACATTGGTGTGGTACACGGGGATTCCTTTCGGATCAACAGCTTTAAAGGAAATGACTTCGTAGCCAAACTTTTCTGAAAAATCCTGTAAAATCGCAGGGTGAGTTCGCTGACTGATACAGGCATACGCCTTTTTATTTTTCCTGTCGAGGATCAAGGACCCGGTGCCCTCGAGAAACTTATTGTCCGATTCGTAATCCTCCAATACAATCCGGTTACTCACTGCAAATTCGGTTTTGAGTTTTTCAATAATCACCGGATCTCGCTCCAGTCGCCTGACGGGGGAAAACATTGGGTAGGTAATCAAACTGCCGTCATCGTGAGTGGTAAACCAATTGTTGGGAAATATAGCATCCGGTTTAACCACCTGGCGGGTGTCCTCGTGCACCCATACATCGATTCCGGCGTTTCTCATTTTATCCACCAGGTCATCAAACTCCCGCTCTGCCCTGGATTTTATTTTCCCAATATCCTCAGATCCTATGGACGATTGAAAAGCATTGTTCTCTGCCGTTTCAGGATTGTAACCGAAATGGGCCGGACGTACCATTATAACTTTATTGGTGAAGTTTCGTTTTTCGTTCATTTTTTTTCTTTATAAAACAGAATCCCTAAAGCCCGTAAAAAAAATAAAAAGGTCCCGGGGTATTCTTGTGCTGCAAAAGTAAAGTATTTTTATATTTGTA
>SKYC01000216.1 GCA_007128085.1 Saprospiraceae bacterium
TCCGGTATGCTCATACCGTACTCTTTAAAAACCTTATCCTTTAAATCGAGTATTATTCGCTTTGCAGTCTTTGAGCCGATTCCTTTAACACTTTTAAATACCTCAATATTTTCACTGAGTATAGCCTGTTGTATCTCGGTGGGTGAACAGGCCGACAAAATCAGCCTCGCCGTATGAATCCCCACGCCGGACACACCGATGAGCAACCTGAACATATTCCTCTCGACCTCAGAACTGAACCCAAACAACTCCATCTGATCTTCGCGCACATACAAGTGAACAAAAATTGAAGGGCGGTCCTGATCCTTTATTTCATTGTGGGTCGTCAGCGAAATATGGAGTAAATACCCGATTCCCCCAACATCAATAACAACCATATCCTGGGTCAGAGAAACCTTATTTCCCTTTATGTATTCGTACATTGAATTAAAATTAAATTTAATACGAAAGTACTGTCAAATATTGATTAGACCTAAAAAAACATATTTTTTATTTTCTCATATCCGTTAATTTCCCTACTCAGGAGATTTCCGTGCTGAATTCCTGCCCTTTGAGACCTTGTTACCGGGATGAAATTTTAAAATACCCGCTGCCAGTAATGTTTAATTGACAACCCATTGTATCTTTACGACTCGAAATAAAAACGCGCAACTCTCCACTCCATAACCCATTTGTGAGATTGCAAACATAGTGTGGTGGTGCGGTCCTTGACTGCGGTGAAGATCGCGGAATAAACAGGCTTTGAGTAAACCGGAATCACAGGCCATGAAAAATCTAAAAAAAATGAATACTTTATTGTTCGGCAGCGGTGGAAGAGAACACGCTTTTTCCCTCTCTTTTGCCAATAGCCGCTCTATTGATCAATTGTACGTTACTCCGGGAAATGCGGGTACGTCCACCCTGGCTACCAATGTAAACCTCAGTCCAACGGACTACGATGCGGTAAAAAAATTCATTATCTCCCGGGAAATTCACCTCGTGGTTATTGGTCCGGAGGCCCCTCTGGTAAATGGTCTGGCCGATCAAATCAGCGAAGATTCAGAACTCAGCCATGTAATTGTTTTGGGTCCGGGCGCTGCGGGTGCAAAACTGGAGGGAAGCAAGGCCTTTGCCAAAGAATTTATGGCGCGGCACAACATACCCAATGCGGCCTATTTGGAAGTCACTGCTGACAAACTGGAGAAAGGCCTGGATTACATCAAAAACACCCGGGGCCCTTATGTTTTAAAAGCCGATGGACTCGCTGCGGGAAAAGGCGTTTTGATTGTCGATGATGCAGAGTCAGCCGGGAGGGAGTTAAAAAATATGCTGGGCGGAAAGTTCGGCCGCGCTTCGGAAAAAGTAGTCATTGAAGAGTTTTTGGAGGGGGTAGAATTTTCCGTTTTTATACTGACCGACGGAAGTGATTACGTCATCCTGCCCGAGGCCAAGGATTACAAAAGAATTGGCGAGGGCGATACCGGCCTCAATACAGGGGGTATGGGAGCAGTCTCCCCCGTCCCTTTTTTCAGAGATTCATTCAGAAAAAAAGTCATCGATACCGTTATAGAACCCACTGTTAAGGGGTTGAAAAAAGACGGTATTGATTACTGTGGATTTGTATTTTTCGGTTTAATCAAAGTGGGTGATGACCCTTTTGTTATAGAGTACAATTGCAGAATGGGCGACCCGGAAACACAAGTTGTTTTCCCGAGAATTCAGTCCGACTTAGGCGAGTTGATTGTCCGGGCGGCAAAAAGGCAATTGGGCGGTATGGACATTTCTATTTCCAATCTAGTGGCGGCAGCCGTTATCGCTGCCTCAGAGGGTTATCCCGAAAAATACGAAAAAGGAAAAGCCATTGCGGGTCTGGATACGGTCAAAAATGCTACCGTATTTCACGCGGGAACGAAAAGTGTAGGAGATGAAATTCTGACCAACGGGGGTCGCGTTCTGGCCATTACCGGGATGGGAACCGGGCTGCAGGAAGCTCTTAAGAAGTCTTACGACGGTATGCGATCGATATGTTTTGAAGGAATTACTTATCGCCGCGACATTGGAAAAGACCTCCTCTGAAATGAAATGGTGTATTTATACTGCCTTCTGCAGAAGGACGTTTATAATTTCGGATTTTGGTTTAATTTTACAAAATGTATCTTTGCGGAAAATTTAATAGCGCCTCAGCACCCCGGTCGCATAAGCCGGATGAATTTACTGAAGGTCGGGGTGGTTGAAAAAGTCAGCTTTCTTCAACTCTTGTAAGCAAAAAAATAAAAAGGTGAAGCGGTCTATGACCGTGATATACAACGAGAGGCACAAGGATGAACGAACGGTCCCAACGGGTGACTGACCGATCCCGTTAGGGTGAACGAACGGTTCCGTAAGGGTAAAGGTCCGGGGGACCTTTAAGTGAGAGAACCACGACAGTGGGCGGGCTGGCTCCTGGGGACATTCAAGGGAAGGAACCTCGAAGAGGGCGGGTTGGCCAGTCCGGGGGACCGTCAAGTGAGTGAACCTCGAAGAGGGCGGGAAAGCAAATTTCTCTTCTGCAATTAATAGGAAGGAATAAAATTTAAAAAAAATGAAATATTTATTATCGCTTTGTTTTTTTCTGGCTGCTTCGTTAGTCATGGCTCAGGACAGTGATGTGCTGTTTACGATAGACAGCCACGAGGTACATACCGAGGAATTTAAGTACATCTACCAGAAAAACAATCCCGACGATGCGCGACCGGATGTCGACGATATCCTTGAATACCTGGAGTTGTACATCAATTTCAAATTGAAAGTCACCCGTGCAAGAGAACTGCAAATTGACACCATTGCCAGTTTGAGTCAAGAGCTTAAAAGCTACCGGGATCAGTTATCACGCACTTTTCTGATGAATCGGGAAGTGATTGGAAAGTTAACCCGGGAATTGTTTGAGCGGAAGCAGCAGGACGTGGAGGTCAGTCATATTTTGGTGGCGGTGAGCAGAGAAGCCCCGGAAGAGGAAGTTGAAAAGGCCAGAAAAAAAGCCCTGGAGATGAGGGAGCAGTTGAAAAAAGCGGAATCATTTTCAGATTTTGCCCGGAAACATTCTGAGGATCCTTCCGTTGACCGCAACGGGGGAAACATCGGATTTATCACAGCTCCTCTTCCGAATGGGTTTTACCATTTTGAGACTGCCATTTACGAAAATGAAGTAGGAGAATTGTCTGAGCCGGTGCGATCCCCCATGGGTTTTCACATTTTAAAAGCCAATGAACGGAGACCTGCCAAAGGAGAAGTCGAGGTTGCACAGATATTGATCCGAAGCAGGGAGCAACAAAGCGGTTCCGATGATGCCGCCATTGAAAAGCTTTCAGACGCCATTACAGAACTGCAAAAGGGCGTCCCCTTTTCCGACGTGGCCAGGGAATATTCCGAAGATGCGAGCACGGCTCAAAGAGGAGGCTATATTGGATTTATCGGAATCAACCTTTTTGATCCTGCCTTTGAAACTGCGGCTTTTGGCCTGGAAGAAGACGGCGATTATTCAGCTCCGGTAAGATCGAGAATCGGTTACCATATCATCCAGCGGCTCAGTAAAAGACCCATTGACAATTTTGAAGAAATGGAGCCCATTCTGAAACAGAAAATTGAGGACTCGGAAAGAAAAGACATTGTCCTCGAAAATCTGGTTAAGAGTATCAAGGAAGATGCGGGCTACTTTCCTCAAAAGGAAGTGTTGGATACATTTATTTCGGGTCTCAGCAGTGAAGTTTTTACCTACCGATGGCGCGTGCCCGAAGATCTGGAGGATGGCGTTCTGTTTAAAATTGGTGAAAAGCCCTATTTTCTCTCAGAGTTTGCCGAACACCTCCGGAGGAATACACGGCAAAGATTGCGCATGAGCACGGATACCGACATCCGGAAAGGGGTTATGCAGATCTATGAAGATTACGTAGGAGATGCTGCCATTCGATATCATGAAGCCAGGCTGGCGGAATCTCATCCGGAGTTCAGAGCGCTCATCAGAGAGTACGAGGAGGGAATTCTGTTGTTTGAAATTAACAGAATGAAAGTATGGGACAAAGCGACTCAGGACACTTCCGGATTGAGGGCTTTTTATGAGCGCAACATCGATCGCTACATGACGGATCCCGCTGCAAAGGTCGTCCACTTCACCATCAAAAACGCCAATGAAAGACGGGCCGACAGAGTTCACAGCAGGGCCCAAACCACAGATATTGAATCCCTGATCGAACGCTTTGACGGAAGAAGGGGCATGGAAATATCCACCGAGGAAGAAAGACTTACAAAAACAGGACTTCCCGAATCACTCAATTACGAGGAAAATTTCCTTTCCGAACTAACCAAAACAGAAGACGGTCACTACCGGTTTTCCATAGTTAAAGAACTAATTGAGCCCGAACCAAGGGGTCTGGACAGAGCCAGAGGATTTGTAATTGCCGACTACCAGGAAAGACTGGAAAAAGAGTGGATGTTAAACCTAAACCGACGTTATGAGGTAGAGGTCAACCAACAAGCCTTGGGTGATCTGATTATCCATTTAATTGAATAACCCCATGCGGAAAAAACTACACATCTCGGTGGTCATCCTTTTCACAA
>SKYC01000369.1 GCA_007128085.1 Saprospiraceae bacterium
ATTCTTCACCGTAGCTTTCTTTCTCTTTAATTTTTTGAATGCGCTCTTTGGCGCTGTCTCCTACAAATATCATCCCATGCAATTTACAGGATTTACTAACGTCTGACTCCCTGCTAAGGTTCGTCAAATTCAACCCTTTTTAAAGAATACACCGAATCTGTCACGGTCTGACAATAATTAACCGCTTGGTCAGCATAATGTTGTTGTTTCTATCGTCTATCAGTGAATACAAATAGGTGCCGGGTTCTAAATGCGAAACATCTACCATAACCCGTTTGTAGCCATCCACCTCAAATTTTTCTTCCCAATTGGATACACCCAGGATATTCATGATCCTCACGCGGTATCTGCCCGGATCGAGACCGACAAAATTTAAAGCCACCAGGCCGTACGTTGGATTGGGGTACACGTGTAATCCCTTTTCCTGAGGGATACTGGTCATAAAGTCAGCAGCAGTGAGTTCATTGTATATATATTCAGCCCGCTGAATATTGTTGTCCATATCGGCAGTCAGGGTAACGATGGGTTCTTTATGCGACTCGTCGTAGTAAAAGTAACTGATGGAAGATTGGTTGCCCAATTCATCAATGCCCAATAGATCTGAAATATCTATCCACGGAAAAAACCCGGATTTAATATCGATGCGGGACACCGATTTTTCTACCCGTTTCACCCTCAACACCTCAAACATCTGTTCTCTAAACAACAGCAGTCCCCATGCATCGGCCACCTCTTCCCGGTCGATTTGAACTCTCAGTCTGACACTGTCAGGAGTAAAGGGAAAGTCGGCAAAAAGCGTATCCGGCAATGTGGAGGCAGGTATGGGAAATACCAGAGAGGTTGACTTTTCTTCTTTATCGCCATACCTCATGGTCGCCTTTTTGCTGGCCAAAGGAGGGACAAACTTCCCCACCAGGTCCAAATTTAGATTGAGTGGATCGGTTCCTGCCACCCCAAGTTCCCGCACTTCATTCCCCGTAAGAGTAAAGTAATTTTCAATCCCACCGGTTAGAAAAATGACTGCATTGGCAGAGGGAAAATAGTCAGAAGATTTGCCCTCTCGGCTATTTTTAAAAATAGTCTCCAAAACAAACATCCCCTGGAGCGCGGAAAAATCCCACACCTGGTCTGCACCCGGCTGTCCGGCATCGACCCCCACGGGCATATTGTCGACCATTTGTCGCAACGTATCACCTACCTGCGGGATGGAAGCGGGAGATAGGGCAATTTGAGAGTATCCTGCAGTCGCCACCAATGAAACAATAGTCAGCAAATTAATAAAAAAAAGTCTAACTTTCATTGCTTGTTCTAGTCACTTAGAGATTGCAAGTTAATGAATTTATAATATTCTCCCATTTTTTTCATCAATTCTTTGTGGTTGCCGATCTCGACCAGACGTCCCTCATCCAGTACCGCTATCTGATCGGCATTCCTAATGGTAGACAGCCTGTGGGCTACGACAATAGATGTTCTTCCTTTCATCACTTTTTCCAATGCGATCTGAACCCATTTTTCTGATTCAGAGTCCAGAGCCGATGTTGCCTCGTCTAAGATCAACAAGGGTGGATCTCTTAATATCGCCCTCGCCAATGCGATTCTCTGCTTCTGGCCTCCCGACAGCAAGTTTCCCCTGTCTCCTACATTGCTTTGATATCCTTCCGGTGTTTCCAAAATAAAGTCGTGGGCATACGCTTTTTTTGCAGCATCTTCGACTTCGGCCTCACTGCAATCTTCACAACCAAATGTGATATTGTTGTAAATAGTGTCGTTAAATAAAATGGGCTCCTGAGATACCACCGCCATAATTTTCCTAAAGTCAGAAACCTTCAACTCTCTTACGTCTACCCCATCATACGAAATACTGCCGCGGTCGACATCGTAAAAACGAGCCATTAAATCGGTCATCGTGCTCTTTCCGGATCCCGACTTTCCTACCAGGGCTGTCGTGGTGCCGGCCGGAATGGAAAAGCTGACATTTTTTATCGCGGGCCGATCGGCTCCCGGATACTCAAAACTTACATTGGTCAGACGAATCTCGCGATCGAGCTTTTGTATGCTCACCGGATTTTCGGATTCGGGAAGTTTTTCCAGAGATAGCAGGATTTCCTCGACTCTCTGCAAACCAGCCAGCCCTTTTTGTATATTGTAATACGCGTTGGCAAAGTTTTTTGATGGTGTTATTATGTAAAAAAATGCGAGCAAAAAGGCAAAAAAGGCCTCAGAGGAAATCTCCCCTCTGCTCACAGCCTGAGCTCCAAAGTAAAAAAGGACACAAACCACGGATACCCCCAAAAATTCACTCATCGGGGACGACAAGTCCCGCCTCCACAGCACTCTGTTTAGGACGTATTTGTAATATTGATTCACCTTTTTGAATCGCTCTTCCAGAAAATCCTCTGCCCTGAATGATTTCACTACCTTGATCCCGGTAATGCTTTCATCTACGAAGCTCAATAATTTCCCAAGGGTCTGCTGTACAATGGTAGATTTCTTTTTCAGCTGCTGGGATATGCCTCCGATAATGACCACGGTAATGAAAATCAAAACAAAGACAAACAAGGTAAGTCTTGGGCTGAGATATATCATAAACAACAAACTACCCAGGACCAAAAGAGGCTCTCTCACCGCCTTTTCCATCGACTTCAATACACTGTTTTCCACCTCCATTACATCCATACTGAAGCGAGACATAATGTCTCCCTTTTGCTTGTCGTCAAAATAGGACACCGGCATGGTAATGATCTTGTTAAATAAACTCCTTCTCAGATCGTGAACTATTCCATTTCGAATGGGTGCCATAAAAAACAAAGCCAGGTAGTGAAACAGGTTTTTGAGGAAAAACAACATCACTATCACACCGCACATCACCAGGAGCGCTTCGGATTGTTCCATTCCGTCGAGGAAAGACATGAATTGGTATTTAATGTGCTCATCGGCATTGCCAAAGCTCAAAGGCTCTTCAGGTACCGGAGGCGCCTTGAGTTCCTGGTTGAGAAAGAGCTGAAAAAAGGGAATCAAGGCCGGAAGACTAAAAATAGTAAAGATGGCCATGAGGACATTAGAACTCAGATGTAGCCCAAGTAACAACTTGTAGTTCTTCAACAATCCAACAAGACGAAGAAAACTGCGCATCGGTTCTGTCTGTAATTTTTTCCCTTATCGCAGGAGTCGCGATTTTCTATTCGGGTTTTTTGAGTTCAAAAGTATTCATAAACCCGGTATTGTAGTCACCTTTTCGGAAATTTTCATCCTTGAGAAGCAATTTGTGAAAGGGAATGGTGGTGTGAATCCCCTCTATAACGAACTCATCCAGTGCGCGCTGCATTTTCGTTATGCATTCTTCTCTGGTCTGAGCACGACAAATGACTTTTGCAATCATCGAATCGTAATAGGGAGAGACGGTATATCCTGCGTAAGCGTGGGTATCTACCCTGACGCCGTGTCCTTTGGGCGAGTGAAATGAAGTGATTTCACCCGGACTGGGTCTGAAGTCTCTAAAGGGATCTTCGGCATTTATTCTGCACTCCATCGCATGGAGCTTCGGAGTGTATGATTTTCCGCTGATTTCACAACCCGCAGCCACTTTGATTTGCTCCTTAATGAGGTCGTGATCAATGACTTCTTCAGTTACCGGATGCTCTACCTGAATTCTGGTATTCATCTCCATAAAATAAAAATTGCGGTCGATATCAACTAGAAATTCAACGGTTCCAACTCCTTCGTAATTGATGTACTTACCGGCGTCAATGGCTGCCTTTCCCATTTTCTCGCGAAGAGATTTGGTCATAAAGGGCGAAGGAGATTCTTCTACCAATTTTTGATGCCGTCTTTGAATGGAACAATCTCTTTCAGACAGGTGATCTACATTTCCGTGCTGATCCCCAATTATTTGAAACTCAATGTGTCTGGGCTCAACGATAAATTTTTCTATGTAAATCCCATCGTTATCAAATGCATTTTTGGCCTCCTGACGAGCCATGCTCCAGTTCTTTTCAATCTCATCTTCCTTCAACACTATACGCATTCCTTTTCCTCCACCGCCTGCAGTGGCTTTCAAAATGACGGGATATCCAATATCACCGGCCACTTTTTTGGCGTGATCCAGAGAAGTGATAAGGCCTCCGGAACCCGGAACGACGGGAACCCCCGCCTTAATCATGGTTTCTTTGGCGGTGATTTTATCCCCCATCTTCCGGATCATCTCCGGAGAAGGGCCGATAAATTTAATACCGTATTCCGCACAAATTTCAGCAAAATCTGCATTTTCAGCTAAAAAACCATACCCCGGATGAATGGCGTCTGCATTGGTAATTTCTACCGCTGCCATTATCTTTGGAATACTCAGGTAAGACTCCATAGATGAAGCGGGGCCAATACAAACGGCTTCATCGGCAAATCTGACGTGCAAACTCTCTCTGTCTGCCGTAGAGTATACTGCAACGGTTTTGACTCCCATCTCCTTGCAGGTGCGAATGACCCGCAGTGCTATTTCACCCCGATTGGCAATGAGTATTTTTTTAAA
>SKYC01000268.1 GCA_007128085.1 Saprospiraceae bacterium
CATTGGGCCAGTAAATCCCTCGCCCATTTTCATACAGTTTAACACGTTTAAAATACGCCGGAACCAATAGAGGTTTGCTCAAATCATCTTTCCCTATAAAGGGTGTGAAATCAATGATTTTCTCAGTTCCGTCACTGAACTCGAAATGGATTTTCTTATTATCGTGAACTTTGAGGTTTGTGATGCTTATCATACTTACAGATTTTAATCTATTGGTTGTATTTCAAAAAGCTGAAAAAAAAGCTAGCGGCTTCGGGAGGAAATACTATTTGCATAAAGCATCGAGTTCGCCCAGCGTTACTTCTGTCCCTTTTCCTTTTTTAAAGTCCTGTCTGCTTTTTTGAATCTTGGCGACAAACCCAGGGTCATACGGGCTGTCTTTGGCCACTTTCCCAAAAATGTGGTCCAGGTAAATGCGTTCGTCCTTTTTCATTCGCAGATCGTTATCAAGTCCTTTTCAATGTGCTTTTTGAGTCGAGGATTTTTTAGACTATTCTCTGTGACTAAGTCAATTTGAAGGCCGAGTTTGTCACTCAACTCCTGCTCAATCTGAACGAGTTTCAGAAGACTTATCCGCTCTTTAAATTTGATAAGGATGTCCAAATCACTGCTCTTTTTATTTTCGCCTCTGGCAAAGGAGCCGAACACTCCTATTCTGGCTGGATGGTAGGGAAGAAGGTTTAGTAACAGTTTGGTTTGAAGTTCTGGATCCATTTCTTTCAGAGATTCACTCTGCTAAGGTAACGGTTTTTAACGAATTTTCGTTTCAAGTTCCAGGCCACCGGATAAAAGTGACTACATTTTTAAGATTATGGCTAGATTTACCATTGTCAATTAAAATTAGGATCAGATATTTACTACCATGCAGCCTCTCTATTCCGACATAAAAAAATTGAAAATATTGCTGGTATTACTCACTTTATTCACTGTTGGTTTTTTTGTTTTGATATTTTTAGACTATTTCCATATAGGATTAAGGCCTTATCAGGAACCTGAAATGGTTTTGTTTCTCTTGGTTTACTATACATCAATAGGGATATTTATCTGGTTTATTTGGAATCGAATGCCTGTAAGTCGAAAGACAAAATGGAATGATACCATTATGATTCTGTGTCTGAAAGTGATTGGAATGTGGCTATGGCTACCAAATCAAAATCAATTGTTGAATGAGAAGCGCGAAGAGCATGTATAAAAATGTGGCAGCAGCTCTGCTCAATGCAAAAATCTAATTCCCCCCATCCTCCCTTTCTCCAATCGCCCTCGAAATGTCTTTCAATAAATGCGGCCCCTCGAATATCATTCCTGTGATCAGTTGTAAAAGATCTGCCCCGGCTTCGATTTTTTCCATGGCATCGGATACAGACAGGATGCCACCGCAACCGATAATGGTAAATCGGTCTTTCCATGTTTCCCGGGTCTTTCGAATGAGGTCGGTGGATAGCTTCCGGCAAACCTTGCCGCTCAATCCCCCGCGATAGGTGGCCGGTGCTTCCTCCGGGTAATCGGCATGCGCGTACTCTTTGTTCAGGTTTCCGATGACCAAACCCTGAATGGGGTAGGAGTCAATCAGCTCCAGCAATTGGTTAAAAGTGGCCCAGGGGAGGTTGATCGGCATTTTTATGTAGACCGGTTTGGTGGTGGGGATCTCCTTGAGTGCGTCGAGCAATGGTTCAAGCATTTCGGGGGTGGTGAAGGCCTCCCCGCCGTGGACATTGGGACAGGAAATGTTGATGGTGTAAAAATCTCCGATCTGCTCTTCGTTCAATCTCCTGAACGAGTAGCAATAATCTTCAATTCCCGCTTGTTTATCCGCACTCTGCGCATCGTTGGTTTTTGCAATACTGATGCCCCAGACAAACCCCTCGGGTTTCACGGTGGCTTTGAGGCGCTGAATAATGGCTTCCACTCCGTCGTTTTTCAGGCCTTTGTAGACCACCAACGACTGGGATTGAATCATCCTTTTTAGTCTCGGTTTTTCATTGCCCTTGCAAACCCGGGCCGTTACCGAACCGATTTCCTCTCCGCCAAATCCGACGCAATCCAAAACGTGCGCCAGTTTTCCGTTGTAGTCAAATCCCGCCGCCAGTTGAATGGGGGTCGAGTACCTGATTCCATCGACGGTTTTTTCCACTGAGGGTCCGCGGTATCCATAAGCCATAGCAATTAACCAACGTCCCAGCTTCCACTTTCCCGCGCGATGCCCCAGTTGAATAAATACATCGTGGACGAATTCCGCATCCATTTTAAATAAAATGGGCTTGAGTACTCTTTTGTATAACCATCGAATCATAATCGCTTTTTCTCAATAAATCAATCGCTCCCAGTGCATTCGAACACCTCTGTCGAGCAATGGGCAATTTACGAATATTTTTCAACAGTGTCCCTGGTTGACACCTTTTGGGGCAGTAACCAGGTTTGGATAAAAGGTAAGTGATGGGAATGTTCTTTTATGGTACCGCCTTCTCCATTTAAAGAAGGGGAAGTGATGTCCACAGTTCACTGTAAAAAATTAAAAAAAAAGCTTCCCATTCTTCAATGAGATTGGGAAGCCTGTTGGTTTGAGATTAAAAAAAGGATCCATTGCATATCGCAATTTCTCCGGGATTAATCCACAATATTCATTTTGCCGGTTCCAATGATCGTGCCCGAGTGATTGAAAATATGATAGAAGTAATTTCCTGAGATCAAATGCGCAGGTAAATCCAATTGAATCTGACCGGTCTGATTATCAATGGCTGCCCGATGAACCTGGCGGCCTGAAATATCTACAATACGGATATAACCTTCAGTGAACTGATCCCCCGTCTCGATGGTCACAGAACTTCCGGTTCTGACCGGGTTGGGGTATAGTTTAAAGTCTTTGACAGCCGCAATATCAGAAGTATTTGAAATCAAATCATTGGCACTGGGTCTATAGGAAGCAGAGAACACCTCACCTGAGCTTGTGAGGTTGACTCTGAGCACATTGTTGTGGAACCCTTTTGTGAAGAACAGGTAAAAGGTATAGGTGGTTTCAGACCCCTGAGTTAATCCAAAAGGATTTAATAAACTAGGCGGTGCGGGCGATTCACCGACAAAAAAGCTGTCGACCATATTTTGAATAACTTTCACCTGCAGCACTTCTATCGGATGGCCCGGTTCGCCCTCGGCATTGGGAATGACAACTTCCCCCCATCCGGTTATTTCCCTTTCTTCTGAAAGAAACCGCGTTAGGTTGCCCGGAGCCTGGGCCATGCCAAAAGCTTCTACAGTGACATTGAAGTCAGTCACCTCCTTTCTGGATCCCTCCCACATATTGGTGTATTCTAAAGGGAATTCCAATAGATTCACTCGACCTTCAAACAGGTCAAATCTTTCCGGAAAAGTAAGTTCATCTTTTGATCCGCCCGATATTGGAGATATTGAATGGGTAGTGTCCCGGAAGAAAACACCCGGTTGATATTGAGATCCATCTTCATCAATTGCATAGTATTGAATTACGGGGGCTATCAAGCCTGAAAATGTAAAATTGGATTCCCAATACCCAAAAGCATCGGGGTAATGCGGATTGCCATCGGCACTTTTCAATTCAGTATAAGAAGTATTCGTGTGGCTTAAATTTCCGTAATCCCAAAATTGATCGGGTCCTTCGGAAGGTGCTTCAATGGTTTGAGATTGCGCCCAGTATACGGTATCTACAAAATCGGTAAGGAAAAGGTAGTCTTCCTGCTCAATGGTAATTTGACTGTTTAATGGCAAAAAAGCAAGGCAGAAGAAAATGGAAAAAGTAAATTGTAGGAATTTAATCATAATAAATGTTTTAAAGTTCTATAAAATACACTGCAAATTTAATAAACGCGATTGAGCCTTAAAAAAATTAAGGGGTCTCTTTCCAAAAAATCCTGGTACCGTTAAGATTGTGGTGGTATTTCCGCTTTCTGATTCCCTGCACGGGGAGTTAGGGATGGACAGTTGCGAGAATAAAGGAAGATGGCAAAAAATGAGTTTTCACGACTCCCATCAATTGAATTATTGTGAGCAAACTGACCCCATTCCTATCTCAAAATCAGTAAACCACAACATCGACCCCTAATTTCCCCATATATTTTTCGTAAAGTAAAACCAGCGATTTCCAAATGCCTGGCAACTCCAGTGGCCGCCGAGCGGCTGTATGAATTAAGGGAGCTTCGGCTTGGATTGGTGGGTTTTGTTTTTTCGGTTGAGAAAGCCGAAAAGGGCCTCTTATCTACCTCCACCCACTGCCAAAGGGGAGGTGTTGAATATGCGATCCAACTCACTGAAAAAGGGGTAAGTACAATGTAGGGTTGGTTTGGAGGAAGGAGTTTATTTTTTGCAAAGTGAGGATAAATGGGTAGTGTCTGGCGAGGTGAAATCTTGAAGCGAAGTAGAAAACCTTGGCTTGCTAATTAACATCCATGAAATACGGATAAAAACTGTCATACCGGGTATCGTCAGTAAGCTATAAAATTTCACGCAAAGACGCAAAGTGAGTTTACCACGCATTGGCGTGGCAAAGGG
>SKYC01000357.1 GCA_007128085.1 Saprospiraceae bacterium
AACATGATTTAGAGGATTTTCTAAAAATGAATAATTACCTCAAAGACTAAACGTGGTGAATGAGGGAAAACTACTGAGGATGGTCAAACCATTTTACATACAATGCCTTTCCGTGGCAACCCAATTATAAAAAAACCTCCGTCATCCCTTTTTCCTACCAACCCAACACATGCGCAAAAATGAGTGGAGTCACTATGGTGGCATCGGATTCAATGATGAATTTGGGCGTATCGGCATCCAGTTTGCCCCAGGTGATTTTCTCGTTGGGTACCGCCCCGGAATAGGAACCGTAACTGGTGGTGCTGTCGGAAATCTGACAGAAATAACTCCAGAAAGGAATGTCCTCGTACTCCAGGTCCTGATAGAGCATTGGAACCACGCAAATCGGAAAATCGCCGGCTATACCCCCGCCGATTTGGAAAAAACCCACGCCTTTGCCCCCCGAGTTTTTTACGTACCAATCCGCCAAAAAGGTCATGTATTCAATCCCCGACTTCACCGTGCCGGGCTGCAACTCTCCCTTGATACAGTAAGAGGCAAAAATATTACCGAGCGTACTGTCCTCCCATCCCGGAACAATTATGGGTAGGTTTTTCTCCGCGGCGGCCACCATCCAGCTGTCTGCCGGATCAATCTGGTAATGCTCCTCCAGATCGCCGTTATTGAGCAATTGATATAGGTATTCGTGTGGGAAAAATCTCTGTCCGGACTCCTCGGCTCCTTTCCAGCGTTTGAATATTTTGCTCTGAATCCTGCGGAAGGCCTCTTCCTCGGGTATACAGGTGTCGGTGACCCTGTTCAGTCCCTGGTCGAGCAATTCTCTTTCCTGCTCTGCCGTGAGTTCGCGGTAATTGGGAATCCTCTTGTAGTGATCGTGAGCAACGAGGTTCATCACATCCTCTTCCAGATTGGCTCCGGTACAGGATATCATATGTACTTTGTCCTGCCGGATCATCTCGGCCAGGATTTTTCCGAGCTCGGCCGTACTCATGGCCCCGGCGAGAGTGACGATCATCTTTCCGTCCCCTTTCAGCTGCTCTGCATAACCATTGGCAGCGTCGACCAAACTGGCGGCATTGAAGTGAAGAAAATATTTGTCTATAAAGTTTGAAATGGGTTGACTCATGATTTATAAGGGATTATTGATGTAAGTAAAACGAGTTTAATTGATTTTGTCCTGCAGGTATGCGAGCAATTTATAGTAGAGCTTGGCGGCCATAAAGTCGGGTGCTTTGTTGTGCTCATTGGGGCACAATTCTACAATATCGAAACCCACCACTTTTTTCTCGGCACACACTTTTTTAAGCAATTCGAGGGTCTCATACCACTGCATACCACCCGGTTCAGGAGTCCCTGTAGAGGGCATAATCGAGGAGTCAAATGCATCGAGGTCTATGGTGATATACACATGGCCTTCGCATTTTTCAACCACCCGGTCAATCCAATCCCGATGGGCGTGAATTTCGTGCGCAAAAAATACATTCTCGCGTTTCATGTATTTGACTTCGCTGACGTCCATAGAACGAATACCCACCTGAATGAGATTGGTCGTATTGACTGCTTCTGCTAATGCACAGGCGTGATTATAGGGGGTTCCTTCATAAGAGGGTCTCAAGTCGGCGTGGGCATCTATTTGCAGTACAGTCAGGGATCCGTAGTGTTCCTTAAAAGCCCTGATACAAGGGATAGAAATGGAGTGCTCACCCCCAAAAACTGTGGGAAATTTTCCTTTTTTCAAATGCTTCAGCACTTCTTTGTGTACGGATTCCACCATGGCAGCGGGTTGGGCAAAATGCGTGTCCATTTCCGCGAGGTGTATGCCCAGCCGGTAAGGCTCACTTTCTGTTTCAATGTCGTACAACTCCATATTTTCAGAGGCCTCCAGAAAAGCGTGAGGACCCATATCTGCCCCCTTGCCCCAGGTACTGGTTCCGTCATAACCAATGGGAATCAGTACCACTTTCGCATTTTTGTAGTCATTCAATTCTTCCGGTATTCCAGCATATGTCTTCATCGTCAATGTTTTTTTATCAAAAATCAAATTCTAAAAAAAGCCCGGTGACACCGATCAATACCCCAACAGCTTCATCATGGATTCAGGAGATTGCTGGTCCTGAAATACCTCGTATTTGAGTTTTCCGCCTTCATCCTTGTCCATTAGCAGTATTTTGGGATTGGGAATCAGACAGTGCTGCAGCCCGCCAAATCCACCCAGAGACTCCTGATAAGCTCCCGTATTAAAAAAGCCAATGTAAAGGGGCTTTGAAGCTCTGAACTGTGGCAGGTATATCGCATTGAGGTGTTGCTCGGAATTGTAGTAATCGTCGCTGTCGCAAGTGAGTCCCCCGAGAAAAACCCTTTCGTAGTCCTCTTCCCACCGATTGAGGGGCAGTAATACAAACCTCTTGGAAAGCGCCCATGAATCGGGTAGATTGGTCATAAAAGAACTGTCGATCATGTTCCATTTTTCCCGGTCGTTTTGTTGCTTCTGACTTAAAATTTTAAAAATAGCTCCTCCGCTTTCACCCACGGTAAACGATCCGAATTCGGTGTAAATATCGGGCTCTTCCACACCCTCTTCCCGGCAAAACTTTTTGGTTTGGAATACGATTTCATCAATCATGTAAAAGTAGTCGTAGTCAAATGCCAATGAATTTTTTATCGGCATTCCCCCACCGATGTTAAAAGCATTGAGTCCCGGGGATATTTTTTTCAACTCCACATAGAGTTTGAGGCATTTAAAAAATTCGTTCCAATAATAGGCATTGTCGCGTATGCCTGTATTGATAAAAAAGTGCAACATCCGGAGATTGAGCTTTTCGTTGTTCTGAATTTTAGAGGTGTAGAGCGGCAGGATATCTTTGTATCCGATTCCCAATCTGGAGGTGTAAAATTCAAATTTGGGCTCCTCTTCTGAGGCTATTCGGATACCGATGTCAATTTTACCGTCAATCTCATCGGAGAGTTTTAACAATTCAGAAGTATTGTCAATAACGGGAATGATTTTAAACCCACTGCGGTGGAGTTCTCCGATTTTGGAGAGGTATTGATCGGTTTTAAATCCGTTGCAAATAATTTCTTTCTTTTTGCTGAAATCCCCGCTTTCGTAAAGCTTTTGGATGATGTCCAGATCCGTTGCATAGGAAGTCTCGAGATTGATGTTGTTCTCCAGGGCTTTTTTCAGCACAAATGAAAAATGCGAGCTTTTGGTGCAGTAACAATAGTGGTATTTTCCACTGTACTGATTGTCTTTTATTGCTTTGTTAAACCATTTCTTAGCACGCTGAATATTCCTCGAGATATTGGGCAAATAAAAGAATTTCAATGGAGTACCGTACTTTGCCACCAAATCCATCATCGAGATGTCGTTAAAAAATAACTTACCATTGACCACCTTAAATTCCTCCTGGGGAAAATCATAGGTTTGTTGAATAAAGTCGTGGTATTTAATCTTCATAAGTTTATAATTTACTCCTTAAAATACAGCATCTATATAAAAACCACAGTAAACATCCTCATATCATTAAGAAATTCAAGCGGTTTAGGTTGCTTTTTTGAACGATGCACGAACCCTCTTGACTCCTGCCGGCCACGGGATCTAAAAAGATCCACCCTATATTCCGGGGAGCCGGAAAGTCCGTTTTTTCGATAAAAAAGTTCTGATTTATTCAATAAAAAAACCAGTGGCTAAAATACCAATAATTTGAGGTCCGTTAAGTTTTCACCGCTTTAATTTTTTTCTAAATCTGTAATGCCGATTCAAAATATCATCCGGGTTGACCTACTCCGTGTCTTTCATTTGAACCAACAAACCAATATAAAAAATCTTTGCAACCAATTCACCCACTTTTAAAATTTCATAAATCACTTATTATCAATCACTTGAAGTGAAAACAAACAATTGACTACGGGAAACAATGGCACTTAAAGCAAATTATTAATTATCTTGCAGCTTAATAAAAAATTGAAACGATTTCATGAACATAAAACCCTACATTGACCACACCCTTTTAAAAGCAGATTCCAAAGAGTCAGACATCATTCAACTCTGCAAAGAAGCCAGGGAGTACGGTTTTGCGGGTGTGTGCGTGCCGCCTTTTTACCTCAAGCTCGCACGTCTGCACCTAAAAGATTCAGATCAGCTTTTGAGTACGGTGGTATCCTTTCCAATGGGATACGACCACATTGGTCCCAAAATAGACAGCATAAAAAAAAGCATCGATCAGGGGGCAGATGAATTGGATGCCGTTATCAATATAACTGCTGTGAAAAACAGGCGTTGGTTGGAGGTAGAGAGTGAAATAGACAGTTTGGTCACTGCGTGTCGAATAAAAAACAAAACCATTAAGATTATCATAGAAGCCGCACTGCTGGATCGGGAAGAACTGGACAAACTATTGGAAATACTCGTAATTCACAAACCCAATTTTGTAAAAACGAGTACCGGCTTTGCCGTTCCGGAACAACCGGTGGAACTCGTAAAACACCTAAGGGCAGCACTGCCGGACAACATTAAGATTAAAGCCTCCGGTGGAATCAGAGATCGCGAAACAGCCTTACAGCTCATTGAAGCGGGAGCAGAGAGATTGGGAACTTCTTCCGCACTGAAACTATTGAATGAATAACAATTGATTACTGTTCACCAACTCAAAACCACAAACATGAAACTTGTTTTCCTGTTTTCCATTTGCTCAACTCTTATTCTCTCCTCACTGTCCTCATTTGCACAAGAGGTTGAGTTTTCTATAGCACCGGGCGTGGAGAAAGCGCGGGAGGTCTTTTTTCAAAAAAAGAAGGAAAGGCCCTATTTTCGCGCCTGGCGAATTGTTGTAGGGATTACCAGGGAGCGGCGGGAAATCGACGAGATGTCGAGAGCTTTTAAAAGGAAATTCCCGGATTTACAGGTAGAATGGGTGTACTCAAATCCCTTTTATCGACTTTTATCGGGCCACTATCTCACCCGGTGGGACACCATCAGCGATCTTAAAAAGATTCGCACGGAATACCCCGGAGCCTTTGAAATGAACTCAGACATTCCGTTTGACAAGTTTTTTGATGAGTGAAAATAGTACCGCCCATGAGCAGCAATCGCTATTCTCCGAGGAGCAAAAGAAATTTTGACTGGATTACACTTTGGGTTCTGGTCTCTTTGTTGGCCGTGGGCTGGTTGATGATCTTTGCCGTGGAATACCGCGAGGAACTGGGGGGCTCCATATTTAACCTCTCCACCTCATACGGCAAACAGCTCCTTTGGCTGGGAATATCCAGCATGGTAATAGGAGCCTGTCTCATCATCCACGCAGACTTTTGGAAAACCTTTTCTTTTCCCATATTCATAGGGTTTTGTTTTATACTGGCACTGGTGCCAGTATTCGGCCAGGAAATCAAAGGTTCGCAATCGTGGTTTACATTTGGGTTTATATCGGTGCAGCCCGGGGAGCTTGCCAAATTTCCAACTATTCTGGCCCTGGCGTCATTTATTTCCTATTACAAGACCCGTCTCGCCAGAAATAAAAGTTTTTTCACAGCACTGGGAATTATAGCTCTTCCCGTCGCCCTCATCATGCTACAGCCCGATGCGGGAACGGCTTTGATTTACGCAGGACTTTTAATTGTACTCTACCGCTTTGGGGCCAACCCCATTTGGTTTATCATCGTTTTATCCATAGCCGGACTGTTCATCAGCTCTATTGTTTTTGACGATTTTTATGTCATATTAAGTCTTATTCTATTGGCTTCTGCTTTTATGATAACCAATATAAGAAGGGATCGACACCCGTGGATGCTGGTTTTTGCTCTCGTTCTGACCCTGGTCATTATCTCCTCTGCTATGGAGTGGTACGCTGTATCCATGATCACAGCTCTGCTGTTTTGCCTGGCCTGCCTGGGACGACTTTTCCTCTCCGGTCAGGAAAGACTGGTTTTCATACTTGCTCCGGCTCTGATTTTGGGCAGTTTATTCAGTTTTACATCTACCTATGCGTTCGACCATCACCTCAAACCACACCAACAAGACCGCATTAATGTATGGTTGCAACCCCATCTGTGTGATCCACATGGATCGCTGTACAATGTTTTACAGTCCAAATTGGCCATAGGCAGCGGTGGCTTGAGCGGCAAGGGTTTTTTGGAGGGAACCATGACCAAACTGAATTATGTGCCGGAGCAGAATACGGACTTTATTTTTGTTACAGTGGGCGAAGAACAAGGGTTTATCGGAGGGGTGGCTGTTATTGCACTCTACTGCATTTTGTTGATCCGGATATTTATGATGGGTGAGCGAATGAACGGCAAATTCGAAAAGGTTTTTGCCTATGGAGTCGGCAGCTTATTATTCATCCATTTCAGTATCAATATAGGAATGACCATGGGGCTGATGCCTGTGATTGGAATTCCACTTCCCTTTATGAGTTACGGAGGTTCCTCCTTATTGGGCTTTTCATTGATGATGGGAGTGTTGTTGAAACTCGATTACGACAGCAGAAACAGATAACGGTCAATAAGTGTGAATTCAACCTGAGCTACAAATAATTTCACTTTGAATTTTTGCATCGGTAACTAAATGGTAAAAAAAAATACATGAAATTTAATATAGAGGCGAAGTCCTCAACAGCCAAAGCCAGAGCGGGATCCATTGTCACAAACCGGGGTGTGATTCAAACCCCTGTTTTTATGCCGGTGGGTACTTTGGGAACGGTCAAAGGTCTCAATCAAAAAATGTTGAATGAGGAGCTCAAGGCACCGGTCATTTTGGGCAACACCTACCACCTTTACCTCCGGCCGGGGCCAGATATCCTTCACTCGGCGGGAGGATTGCACGACTTTATTGGTTGGGATCAGCACCTCTTGACCGACAGTGGAGGTTATCAGGTATACTCCTTGAGTAATATGCGAAAAATTACTGAAGAAGGGGTTTGGTTCCGCTCTCATATTGACGGGTCTAAACATTTTTTCTCACCGGAAAATGTAATGGATATACAAAGAACCATCGGAGCTGATTTTATCATGGCATTTGATGAGTGCCCTCCGTACCCGGCTGAAAAAGACTACGTGAGAAAGTCCATGCACCTGACTCACCGCTGGATCAAAAGGTGTATTAATCGGTTTGGAGAAACCGAGCCGCTTTACGGACATCCGCAGTATTTACTCCCCATTGTTCAGGGAGGTACTTATCCTGATTTGCGCAAAGAATCAGCCAGTTACATGTCAGAACTCGACCTACCCGCCAATGCTATAGGAGGGCTGTCCGTCGGAGAACCCAGTGACTTACTGTACGAAATGACCGATTTGTGTACAGATTTTTTACCCGCCTCCAAGCCGCGCTATCTAATGGGAGTGGGAACCCCCGCAGACCTGTTGGAATGTATAGACCGGGGCATCGATATGTTTGACTGTGTTTTGCCCACGAGGAATGCACGGCACGGCCTGGTCTACACCTCAGAGGGAATCATCAATATAAAAAACGCTAAATGGGCAGACGATCATTCCCCCCTGGATGCCAATGCCACCAGTGAATTGTCGCGAAATCACAGCAGGGCTTATGTCAGACATTTGTTTCACACCGGAGAATTTTTGGGGCCTCAGATAGCCAGCATGCACAATCTTTCGTTTTATTTGTGGTTGGTAAGAAAGGCTAGAGAGAAAATTGTGGCCGGCGAGTTTCCCACCTGGAAAAAGTCAATGATGGCCTCCATTGTCCGCAGGTTGTAAAAAAGCGATGCCCACACATATTGTCCATACCATCTATTTAAAAATTATACTGTTTATAAAATCAACAGGCGATTACAGGAGAAGGAAATATTAAAAAATGCGATTTAGGCTAAAAAAACTGGACTTATACTTACTGAAGAAGTACCTGCTTACCTTCTTCTTTGCCTGCTTGTTGTTCAGTTTGGTAGGCCTGGTGATCGACGTAAGCCAGCGCCTTGAAAACCTAATGAAAACCGGTCAACCGATTGAAAAAATTACACTGGAGTACATTCTGCCATTCATTCCCTGGATCAATGGCTTGCTCTGGCCCCTCTTCGTTTTGTTGTCCGTTATTTTTTTTACTTCCCGACTCGCGAGAGACACTGAATTCATCGCCATGCTGAGTGCCGGTATCAGTCTGCGAAGATTGTTCGTTCCCTACATGATTGGCGCCATTGTCATCACCTCTTTACACCTATTCTCCAACCACTACGTCATCCCTGTGAGCAACGACCTTCGCTACGAATTTGAATACACCTACATAAGACCCGATCGGGTGGAAGGGAGAAACCAGGACGTACACTTTTTCCTCAATCCCGATCAAAAGATATACATCCGGTTTTACAGCAGAATGGATACGACCTGTCGCGACATACGCATAGAGTCTTTTGGAAAAAACGGAGAACTGGAAGAGGTATTAAAAGGGAGAACCATGCGCCTCATTGAACCGCCCAATACCTGGCGAATCAACGATTACGAAATACGCAGACTCGGAGAAAACAGGGGTTATGAGACTTTTTTCGGGCAACACATGGATACCCTCCTCAATCTGCTCCCCGACGACTTCACCACCTATGCCAAGGAAAATCAAATGATGACTTCTCCTCAATTAATCGCACACATGGACCGGGAAGACTCCAAAGGAGTGGGAGCCTCCAGGTCGCATCTGACTGAATACTACCGAAGAACCGCTGAGCCCTTTTCCATTTTAATTCTAACACTCATGGGGTTCTCCCTTGCCTCGAGAAAAGTGAGGGGAGGCGTAGGTATTCACCTCGCACTGGGCGTGGTGTTGGGAGCCGTCTTTGTTTTGTTCTCCAAGTTTTCAACTGCAATTGCAATCGGGCCCCACATCAACCCCATCCTGGCCATGTGGCTTCCAAATCTCTTTTTCGGAGCCATCGCCCTGTTCTTATTCGCCAAAGCTCAACGGTAAAAAGATAGCGAACTTTCAGTATTTACTGAAACTTTAGAAATTAATATAAATTTAACAACCTCCATATGTTACTGTATTTCAGCTTTTTGCATTCTCTATAAAAGATTACTTGTAAAGTTTATTCTCTTTTGTTCCACTTTAAGTTGCAAATGTTTAAACAGTGTAGTATATTTGTACCATCGTTAACATCAAAACTTTCAAACATGTCAAGTATAGAGTTTTATAACAAGTTTCACGCTTTATCGAATATGCTCAATGCTTTTGCTTACAACCTCACAAAGAACATGGAAGAAGCCAAAGATTTGTATCAGGAAACCGCTTTTCGGGCTTTGACCAATAGAGATAAATTTCGACCCGGTACCAATTTTAAAGCCTGGTCATTTACAATCATGAAGAATATCTTCATCAACAACTACAGAAAAAAGAGCAAAGCCAATACCATATTTGACTCTACCGACAATCTCTACTATCTGAATTCAGGTAAGAACTCCATAAATAACGGAGCCGAGTCGAATATCATGATGGAAGAGCTTGTAAAAATGGTTGACGAATTGGACGACAATATTCGGACGCCTTTTGAAATGTATTTTGAGGGGTACAAGTATCAGGAGATTGCCGATCACCTGGAGCTCCCTTTGGGAACGGTCAAAAGCAGAATATTTTTCGCCAGAAAAGCACTGAAGGAAAAGGTGTATCACAGATACGGCAAAAATGTAAACCGCCATACCAAAGCTGTTTAAACAGCCCGATCGAAAATTAAAGTTTTAATGGTCTTTTTCATTTTAGTGATCTGAGGGTTTGTGCCCGAGATCCATTGAGTATGTAAAAAAAGAGAAGTCTCAGTCGACTTCTCTTTTTTTATGGGTTCATTCCAGGTTGCGGGGGTACAAAATAAATCATTGATTCAACCACTCCTCGGGGTTTAAGACATCCATACCCCTCCACAATTCAAAGTGTACGGTATGGTTTCCGGAACCTGGATCCCGTCCGACTTCACCGATTTCATTGCCCGCAGAGAGCTCAGAACCCTTGCTGACGTAAACCGAATTCAACCCGGCATATACAGTGAAGTAATTGCCGTGTCTGACCAACACCATATGCTGTCCGCCCGGCATGGATACAATGGCCGAAACTTCCCCGGCAAACACCGCTCTTACCGGCGCTCCCTCCTGGGTTCTGATATCAATTCCGTTGTTATTAATGGTCACATTGCCCAAAGTGGGATGGGGTTGGTTGCCAAATCTGGATTGAATGATTCCCCGGTCAACCGGCCAGGGCAATTGACCTTTATTCTGTTTGAAATCGCCGGACAATCGCTCGTATTCCGCTCTTCTTTCGGGCAGCATCTCCTCGGCTTCTTCGGCCCGCGCCATTTCCTCTGCAATCAGTTTATCGATTTTTCTCGATAACTCCCTCCTGTTTTGCTCCTGCGACCTGAGATTCTCGCGGAGTTCGCGTTCCCGCCCCTTGAGTTCTCCCACCATTTGGTCGATTCTGGCCAAATCGCTGTTGAGTTCATTGACAGACCGCCTTTCCTGAACCCGCAGTTCTTCGACCTCCAAAAGGGTCTTTTCGAGACGATCCTCCTGATGGTTCAATTCTTCTGCCAGGGAATCGAGTTGAGATTTTCTGTTGTTCATAAACGTGCGAAACTGGCGATTGTATAAATGTCTCTTTAGGGCTTCGTTCAGACTTCCCGAAGCGAGCAAATACATCCACTCTCTGGTGGTGAGCTCGCGCACATAGGACACCCTTAATTGCCGGAAATACACCTCTTTTAATTCACTGAATTCGGTTTCAATCACCGCCATGGAGTCGCGAATAATGACCAGAGTGTCGTTCAACATCTGCATTTGCCCCTGAATATTTCTCAGGATACTCCTCCTGTTTTCCAGTTGATTCTGAAGAGCCACATAATCCTCTACTGTAGACTTTTGAGCGCGAACGCTCTCGTCCAGTAAGGATTTGGTGGTCCGTATCTGTTCTTCCAGTTGTTTGCGCTGACTTTCAAGCTCTTGTCGGGTCTGACCTGATATTTCAATCGTCACCAATAACAAGAGCAGAATAAACAGCCCCTTGAAACAATTATTCCACTCGATCATATCTGTTCGGAATACTGAATGGTAAAGAGGGATTGTTGTTGATTTCAAGATCCAAGAATTCGCAATACAGGACAAATTCATCCACTCCGTCTTTCCCTGTAATCATTCGTTCAAATGCAAAAAATCCGGCATCTTCAACGAGCTCGTATTGCGAGTTTTCGGCATACAGCATTCTTCCCTCGGGGTCAATCAAACTGTATTTATCTATTAAACGATTTTTATTGATCTCGTAAATAACTTGAAAAGTGTTCAAAAAACCAAAAATAGTCGCTTTGGGGTTCTCAATCTTTAAATCTCTTACTACCACATCGTCAAATGACGGACTTCCCAAAAGCAATTGCTGCAGTTGGTGAAATTCAATATCCAAACCGTAGCGTTCTCCCACCACGTCCATCGGCAATTTGACGTATTCCCTGTTCACCCGGTCTATGAGTTGAAACGTGTCCGGAGTCATCAGCACTCTTCCCACTTCAAAACCGAGTATGGTGGCCCTGATCCAGATGGCCGAATCGGCCACAGACCGAATCTGACCTCTAAAGGAAAAACTTTGGCCGTCAAAACTCACTTCCATCCTGGCGCGTGAGTCTATACTGTTGGCCTTAAACTCCAGGGCACTGACTTCAGAGATAAGTTCGTCCGCCATCATTTTGTCTGCCGGCAATTCATCCTTCGGCTGTACTGTCTTACAAGCCCCAAGTCCAATGGTCAACAAGACCATGCCCAACCAGATCCAGCTGCGTTGCGGAACTGTATTATACCATTCATTTAAATTGATTCCAGTCATAAATTTCTCAGCTGATTCTCTCTATTATACAATCTTTTTTTTTTGAATACATCCACTTTAAGGGCGATGAGATTCGATTTTATCTTTGATCTCCCGGGCCTTTTCCGGGTCGAGTTGAAGGTAGAGTTCATAGACCCGCTCCAATATATAACTGGTTTCATAGGTGTCGTAGTCTCTGAGGCGTTGCAGGTATTCGACTGCCATCTCCTCATTGCCTCTTTTAACTGCGGCTTCGGAGCTCATAAGTATATACCATGGATCGTAGGCTCGCCTTTCTCCCAGTCGATTGAGGGTGGCTTTTATTTCATCGGAATCCCCCTCCGTTTTTAGAAGCAGGTAGCTCTTCATCAACAATAATTCAGGATCCGATCCAAATTCGGACAAACCTTCATTGATGCGCTCCACCGCTTCCCCGTGGTTTCCCTTTTCAAAATTCAGCAAGGCATTTCCCACAATGAGGTAGGTCTGAATACCCGCTTGCCTCCGACCCATTAGTTCAGCTCTTGATAGGTGAAATTCGGCTTCTTCAACATCGCCCAGCCCCAGATGAGCTCTTGACTTGTAATAGTGAAAAAGCGCCTGGTTGGGATAAAACTCCATGGCCTCTGAGATCAACGGCTTCAATTTTCCAAAATCGCGTATTCGAAGGACAGATTCCATGTAATTGTACCAAACCTGAACCACATTCGTCCTGATTTTCAAAGCCTCGGCATAGTGGTGAGCGGCCTGAACAAACTGAAAAGAAGAAAAAGCAATGTCGCCTGCAATGGCGTGGATTTCGGCCCTGTCCGGGTGGGCTTCCACCAGCTTTGTACTGATTTTTCTCAGGCCTTCCGCGATTTCCACACGGTAATTTTCGCTGTGCTCCATCAGGAAGGGGATAACGGATTTTATTTTTTCATCCGCATCAATGGCCGGATTACTCATTACTGGCAACATAGACAGCAATCGTTCATCGGCCTCCATTTCTCCACCTTCTATTTCCGTGAGTGCCAAACGGGCCTGAGCGTGATGGGGGTTCAGCTCCAGAATATCACTGTAGATGGATGCAGCCGCTTCGGTATTTCCGGTATACTCGAGAAATGAAGCGTACTCCATCCTCAATTCTGTTTCGTTGGGGCGCTTTTCCATCAGCTTTCTGTATTCCCCATCGACCTTCTCATAATTATTATCGCCGCGGTAAATACTGATTTTCTTCACACTGATTTCCGGTGTAACCCCTATTTTTTCTTCGATCTCATCCAGGACATTCAAGGCGTCGGATCTCTGCCCTAAAAGCAATAGGTGATAGGCTCTGCTGATGGCATAATTCGATCGGGAGGGAAACTGATTCAGTAAATTGGCATAAGCCTCCTCTGCCAGTTCACTCCTGTTGAGATCGGAAGCCAGGTTTGCCAGGGTGTGCAAGATCCACTCATTGGTGGGATCGTACAAATGGGCGCGTTCTATCACATCCAGCGCCCGCTCCTTCTCACCCAGAAAATTATAGGTCCTTGCCAATTCGTACAAAAAAACGGGATTATTGGAATCCTCAATCAACAACTCTTCCAGTCTCTCAGCCGCCTGACTGTATTGTTCGGTCATCATATACATCCTCGCTTCGATAAATTCTGACTGCAGGTCAGCCGTTTCTTCCTCCACGAGGTCGGAAAGATCAAAATCCTGAGCCATTAACACCCAGCCACTACCCATAAAACAGAGGAGAAACAAGCTCATCTTAATCCGGCCTATACTTCCATAACCTATCATGCATATATAGTTTTACAACCCATGGCTTCCGGGTTTTGAACACCTATTGCTCAATACGGGCATTTGAAAAAATGGCACCGCATCAATCTTTAAGCAACTCACCGGATAACGTTTTCACTGGTTGAGAATTGAATAATCGCCCAGGCTGATGTTTTTGGGTTTTTCCCTGTATTCAGCGTGATTCCCTATCATGCTGTTTTTCAAATTTACATTCTTCAACCTGGATTCATTCTGAATAACGCTTTTCTCGACTACAGATTTTATAATGCGCGAACCTTCTCCTACACTTACAAAAGGTCCCACCACGGAATTCTTGATGGTCGTCCCACTGCCGATATAACAAGGACTGATAATGGTACTGTTTTTCAGGACCACCCCTTTCTCGATGGTATCTCCTGAAGTCTTGGAAGCGAGTATTCTCTCATTGGTGTGAATGATGGCCTCTTTATTGCCACAGTCCAACCACTCTTCGATGGATGCAGTTTTAAACTTCAGGCCATCTTTTTTCAGCAATTCCAGGGTGGTGGTAATCTGAAACTCGCCTTTTTCCCGAATTCCATGGTCGATGAGGTATTTGAGTTTTTCCTTGAAGCGACGGCCGTCCTTAAAGTAATAAATGCCCACAATGGCCTGATCGGACACAAATTCCTTCGGTTTTTCTACAAAATTGGTAATCACCCCCTCTTTATCCACTTCCACCACGCCGAAGTTGGCCGGATTTTCAACCTTCTGAGTCCATATCACCCCTTCACTATTGTGGTCAAAGGAAAAGTCAGAGATAAAAAGTGTGTCGGCAAGTGCGACCATACATGGACCATCAATACTGTCGGCAGCACAGTATATGGCGTGAGCAGGTCCAAGTGGCTTATCCTGGTAGTAAATAACTCCTTTAGAACCCGTTAATTCGGCCACCTTCCTGAGTTGATTCTTCACTTCTTCACTGAAGTCGCCTATTACAAAGGCGATTTCTTCAAAGGGTTCCCCCAGTCCTTCTGACAACATTTCAATCAGCCATTGCACGATGGGTTTTCCGGCAATTGGCACCAGGGGTTTGGGAGTGGTGAGTGTATGGGGTCTCAGTCGGGAGCCCCTACCGGCCATGGGGATTATTAGTCTCATTTATTTCAATTTTTTACTGAATCTATTGCTGCGGACGAAAAGATATAAAGAAAAAATTTTTTTGTCGGGCATGAAAGCAGTCCAACCGGGCACTGCCATCACTTCACACCTGTACTTCCAAAGCCTCCTTCACCCCGGTCGGTTGAGCTCAATTCATTGCTCAATTCCCACTCTATGCGCGCAAAGGGTGCTACCACCAATTGAGCGATGCGCTCTCCCGGTTTTATGACTGCAGTTTCTGAAGAGAGGTTGATCAATATCACTTTTAACTCTCCGCGGTAATCGCTGTCAATGGTACCCGGACTGTTCAATACCGTTATGCCCTTTTTCACTGCCAATCCGCTCCTGGGTCTCACCTGGGCTTCCAACCCGACGGGAAGAGCGATTCTCAATCCGGTGGGAATGAGTTTCCGTTCGAGCGATTTCAATTCAATTTCACCCGCGATATGTGCGTACAAATCCATACCCGAACTCCCTTCCGTGGCATAAAATGGCAATGGCTGATCCGATTCATTGACAATTTGAACCGCAAATGTTTTAAGATGATTTTGTTCCTGTTTCATACTTTTTATAATTTTATTGAATCCGTATCGGTGCTCTTCCGTCCTTGTATTTCGGATTTGAAAAACGCCCCTCAACTTCAATATTTTTTAATCCCGGACTGATTCGGCGGAAATGCAATCGGACAGACGGCAGGAAAACAATGCAGCTCCTGAAAGAACTAATCTACCCTGGTGATTTTCAACATATTGGTCCGCTGTTTTTTCATAATAGGCATACTGCCGGTATTGACAATATAGTCCCCCACATGAACCTTGCCGTCGTCCTTCAACATCCGCACAACATCTTCAATGGTTTCATCGGTGGTGGTGTATT
>SKYC01000392.1 GCA_007128085.1 Saprospiraceae bacterium
AATCACACCAACTAAACATATACTGAGTACATGACAAAATAAATTTATTAGGCTATTGAATAACAAATGGCAATGTATGGAGTAAAGGAGACTGAGGTGATAAGGTTAAGATGCCGCCACTCTGTGGCTTCTTTTGCATTCAGGTTGAGGTATTATTAATCCCTGAAATCCTCAGGTTTTCACCTTTATTTTCAGTGATACTAAAAGTAATTTGGATTTTGATTGTCGAAAACCTTGCCCCATCCCTAAAGGGTGGGTTTTCTCCACTTAAGTTTAATAAAAAATCAATAAAACTGCGGGCTGACTCCCCTTTAGGGGACGGGGGCGAGCGTGGGCAAAATACAATTAAACCAAGGTGCTATGTGCCTCACAAATCCCCTCCTGGACAGATCTGTTGCTTCCTACATTTAGTCCCGCTGGGACTCCTGCCTTATTGCTTCCTATTGCTGCCTTCGAGAGCCCTTCGGCAGTCTCAGGGACCACCTCAGGCAGCGGATAGTTGAGATTGGGTAAGGGATTTCCGGTGGCTGAGGCTCTCGAAGCCCCGGAAATTTATCCCCATAATGACACCAACTAAACATATACTGAATACATGACAAAATAAATTTATTGTATTAGGCTATTGAATAATATAGGTTGGATTAAACCGTCAAATCATCAAGCAATAGGACCGGTATCTTTTTAAACTGCATTCAGGTTGAGGTAAAATTAAATCTCAAAATACTCAGGTTTTCAAGTACTTATGATCTTTTCTTTACCACATCCCAATTTGTCAAAGGAGTTTCCATTAACTGTCATGTGCCTAATTCGAAAAAAGAAAATCAATACC
Organism: Saprospiraceae bacterium; assembly: GCA_007128085.1. Classification (GTDB taxonomy): domain Bacteria; phylum Bacteroidota; class Bacteroidia; order Chitinophagales; family Saprospiraceae; genus PWJY01. The sequence goes on from SKYC01000392.1 coordinate 830, forward strand.
TCCACCGATTCGCCAGTGCGACCAAACTGAGCATGATGGGTACTTCCACCAAAACGCCCACTACGGTCACTAGTGCGGCGGGACTGTGTAGTCCGAAAAGGGCAATGGCGACCGCTACGGCCAACTCAAAGAAGTTACTGGTGCCGATCATGGCTGCCGGAGAACAGATATTGTGTGGTAGTTTCAATCTCCGACCGGCAAACCACGCGAGGAAAAAGATAAAATAAGACTGAATGCTCAAGGGGATGGCAATCAAAAGTATGATATAGGGATTGTTCAAAATGTTTTCGCCCTGAAAGGCAAATAACAACAGCAGAGTCATCAATAGTGCAATAATACTCACCGGTTTGAAATTGGGTAAAAATTCAGTCTTGAACCACTCCTCTCCCTTCCTTTTAATGAAATAATTATTGGTGGCCACTCCTGCTACCAGTGGTACCACCACAAAGATGAGTACGGAAGCCACCAGGGTGTCATACGGTACAGTGATGTCCGTAATGCCCAGGAGCAATCCGACCAATGGAACAAAGGCCACCAGTATGATCAGGTCGTTGACCGTAACCTGTACCAGAGTGTAATTGGGATCGCCGTCTGTGAGGTAAGACCACACAAAAACCATGGCGGTACAGGGTGCTACGCCCAGTAAAATGGCACCCGCGATGTATTCTCCGGCCTGATCGGGATCGATCCAGGCCGAATACAAATGCTCAAAAAATATCCAGGCGAAAAAGGCCATGGTAAAGGGTTTGATCAACCAGTTGATGACCAAGGTAAGGATCAAACCCTTTGGGGCTTTGCCCACATTTTTTAGACTGCTGAAATCCACCTGCAACATCATGGGGTAAATCATCAGCCAGATGAGAATGGCAATGGGGATATTGACATTGTACACCTCCATGTCGGCCATTACTTGCATGCTTTCTCCTGCCGTGGTGCCAATCAGTATTCCTACACCTATACATAGGGCCACCCAAAGGGATAAATAGCGTTCAAAAAAAGGAATTTGTTTCTTCGTACTGTTCATGGAATGTTATTTTTGACTGAATGAATAGATTGCATCGGGACAGAATCGGTAGGGACCGCATCATCCTCCCCGACCTCAAAGACCGACCTTTTTTTATGAACTCCTTTGAACCTGTTTAAAAACATAGAGCATTTCAGACGCGATTTGATAACTGCGCTCCAGGTATTTTACCTCCTGCAAATCCGTGCCGTCATAGGCTTTTGGATCTTCAAAGGTCAGCGGAATTCTGATCTTGGCCCCGGGAATAAATGGACAGGCCTCATCGGCTTGGGAACAGGTCATCACGGCCGCAAATCCCGCTTTGGGATTAAAAGAGTGGTCGTGGGTTTTGGAAAAACCGATGACCGGATGTGCGTTGGGTGAAAATTTAATACTGTAAACCGGATTGGCTCCTTCGGAAAGAGGTTGAATTCGAAATCCGGAAGCCTTAAGGGCTACGACTGTGGCGGGGAAAAGCTCGGTGGCTTCGGTTCCCCCCGAATAACAGTAAATCCCGGGTACTCCGCAATAAAACGAGACAGCCTGAGCCCATACTTGCGCCAGATGACTTCGACGGGAGTTGTGGGTGCAAATGAAATTCAGATAGATGGGCAGACCACCATCTGCTTTGTTTCGAATAAAGGCAATGAATTGGTGGAGGATTTCTTTCCTATCCTCGCTGCGGGGGGCTTTGCCCTCAAGCTTTTGCAGACGGGCCTCAATTTCGGTGTATAAATGGTCGTTCATGTCTAAATTTTAGCAATTTCCCCGGCATATGGGATCACTGTAGCCTTCAAAAAGTTGATTAAAAACGCCCTTGATTTCCATCCATTTTGCGGGGTTGATACAGTAGTTCACCGAAACTCCCTCTACGGTGCCCTGTATGATGCCAATGCTTTTCATTTCTTTCAAGTGTTGGCTGATGGTGGCCTGAGCCAGGCCGAGTTCATCCACCAGGTGACTGTTGCAGCAACTGTTGGTTTCCAGTAAGTACTGAAGGATGGCTATGCGCGCCGGATGTGCCAGAACTCTGGCGTAAGAGGCAATTTGGTTTTGTTCTTGAGTGAAGAGCTCTATTCTTGTGACTCCCATAGGCTTTAGATTGAATGGAATGAAATTTTATTTAAGTCCACTGACTTATTCCCCCAAGCTGATGGGGTATTGCGGATCGGGTCGTTTTCATGACCTTTGTTTTTTAAATTGCAATATTACGATGAATTAAGATGATGACCAAAAGTGTTGAGGACTTTTTGTTAATGGAAAGGGTAAAATTTTGATCACCCACTTCAATGTTTCCCACCTTTGAGTACGTGAAATAAGTGCAATAAATGGGGGAATACGGCATCCATGGATTCGGTGGCACCCTTTACTGAACCTGGAAGAGCCAATACCACAGACTGGCCGCTTATTCCGGCCACTGACCGCGAGGCCATAGCGAAGGGGATGCGTTGTTGTCCATAGGCTCGGATGGTTTCCTCTACACCCGGCAAGCGTTTTTCTATAAGGGGAGATATTGCTTCGGGAGTGTTGTCGCGGGGAGAAACCCCGGTGCCACCCGTGAAAATAATGAGATCCACTTCCTCTGAAGTGGCCATTTTTAGCGTGTTTTGAATGGTGTCAGGATCGTCCGCCACCACCTTTAGTTCGGTTTGCGATAGTTGAAATGATCGCAATTTATCCACCAGGGCTCTGCCGGAGTGATCCTTTTTTTCTCCTCTGGAAACCGAATCTGAACAGACCACTACCAGGGCGCGGACCCAATGGTATTTCCCCGGGTCAAAATCCCCCTTTCCACCGGTTTTTTTAAGCAACCGGATATCGCCAATTCGAATACCTTTGTCGAGGGGTTTGAGCATGTCGTAAATAGTGAGGGCCACTACAGAAGCAGCGTGCATAGCTTCTACTTCCACTCCGGTTTTATAAATGGTCTTTACCGCCACTTCAATTTCTATATTGAGTCCCGAAGTGCGGTATTCGATGCTGGTCGATTCAATGGGCAGCGGGTGGCAATCGGGTATCATATCACTCGTGCGTTTGGCTGCAAAAAGTCCGGCTGCGCGAGATATTTCAAAAACATCTCCTTTTGGGACTTTGCGATTTTTAAGAGCGTCCATGGCCTCCTGATTGCTCAGCTTTACCACCGCTCCGGCTACAGCTAAGCGCAGACTGTTTGATTTGTGCGTAATATCAACCATATTGATAGTTATGTATTGACCTTCCAGTTTGTTTGATCATCGCTGAGAATTTCTTTACCCCAAATGGGCAGTTCGCTCTTTATTCGCTCCACCAATTCGTTACAAGCCTGGATAGCAGGGCTGCGGTGTTTGGAGGAGGTGAATACAAAAAGTGAAATCCCCCCCTTTTCCACTTTGCCGAGGCTGTGGTAAATGTGCATACAATGAAGGTCGTATTTATTAAACGTTTCCTCTCTTATTTCATGGGCTTTTTCAAGGGCCATGTCGCGGTAGGTGGAATAATCTATGGCAACCACCTCTTTATTTCCCTCCTTTGGATCGGCTCTTATCTGGCCGAGGAAGATGCTGTGTCCACCAATTCCTGTTTTTCGACTGTGATTGGCGATGGAGTTGCTGATAAAAACAGGCTCTATCGGGCCATCAACAAAAATATTCTTCAGTTTCTTTTCCATTTTTCTGAGGCATTTATGGGTGAATCGCTTTGTGAAATACCGCCCTTGATGGAGTACAATTCACATCCCTTGAGTTGATCAGCCATCTTATTTGCAGCAAGAAGGCTTCTCTGTCCACTGCTGCAAAAGAACAAAATCCGCTTGTATTTTTCCAGTTTTCCCTGCTGTTTTTCAATATGGCTCATTGGAACAGAAAGGGAAGTGGGGTGATTCAACCTGGGTGTTTCCTGAGGTTCTCTTACATCGATCAATACAACTTTCTCAGGGTCATTTCTGAGCCAATTTCTCGCTACACTCCAACTGACTTCCATCCCGGTCTTGGGTTCGATTTGGTAATTCCAACTCCTTAGCTCCTCTAAATCGGAGGGCATTTTTGCTCTGCTGTCAGTTTTCGGCCGGATTTCCATCAGGTAATTTTCATTGGAGTAGAGGTTTACGAAGAGGATGTTGTCGGCAAGTGAAATTCCTCTGTGGGTGATGATCTTTATTGCCTCAGAGGCCTGAAGGGTACCAATTACCCCCGGCAATACGCCGAGAACTCCGGTTTTGTTGCAGTCTGGAATGAGTCCGGCTGCGGGTGGCTCCGGGTAAAGGTCCCGGTAATGGCAAGAAGCCTGCCCTTTTTGGGATAGATTGAATACAGCAACCTGACCTTCGTCCTCGTATATGGCTCCCTGAATAAAAGGTTTACCCAAAAGAACACAGGTGTCGTTGATAAGGTACCGAGTGGGAAAATTGTCTGAGCAATCGAGAATCAGGTCGTAATCACCCATGATCTCAGCTGCGTTTTCACTCGTCAGAAAAAAAGGAAGAGAGAGGTATTCACTATCGCAGTATTGGTCTGTCAGATGTTTTGCTGCTACCTCCGCTTTGAGTTGGCCTTCATCCCCCCGGCCAAATAGTACTTGCCGATTGAGATTGGAAACCGATATTCGATCCCCGTCCAGGATGGCGATTTTTCCCACTCCGGATGCAGCCAGGTAAATCATTGCCGGACAGCCCAGGCCTCCCGCCCCCACGACGAGTACTGCTGCATTTCGCAGTTTATTTTGTCCTTTTATGCCCAATCCACGGAGATTGGTTTGTCTTTCAAAACGATTCATAAGGATGGTTTTATCCGCCGGAAAAAGGAGGCAAAAGCGCTACTTCGGAACCGGGACTAAGCGGCGCATTTTCCCGAATAATTTTTCTGTCCACCGCTATGGCAAAATCGAGATGGACGAGTTGTGGATACTTTTCATGAAGGGCCTTTCGCAAATCGTCCAGATTTCCCGGAGGGTCCAATTCGAGTTCCCGGGCATTCATTTTATCAGCTATTGGGCCGAAAGCTTTTATTTTGATGGTCATCTGTTGGCGTTTTGGTTAAATTCAAAGTTAAAAAAAAATCAATTTAATCGACTGTGCAATGGACTCCCAGACAAACCCATCCATGGCAAATTTTAAAGTCCACTGTGTCCCACGGATGATAAAAATAATCCGGTCATTGGAAGGGGGAAATACAGGGCGGTTCAATTTTACACTTCACTTCCAATGATTTTACCACCTGTATACATTTACCACAGTACCGGCTTTGACGACTGTGGCCTCCTCATCGAGTTCTGCAAAAGCATCAGAGGTGATAAAGGGCATTAAATTGAATGATTGCTGCCCGTCCGGCACCATTGCACCGGAGGGGGTTGCGCGAACTTTTAGAAAAAAAGTAAGTCCCTTTTTCTTTTGAAAGTCAGTGCTCAGGGGGAGTTTTGCGTCCGCTTCAAAAGGTCTTTCAAAGCCGAGCAAGTGCCTGATCACCGGCTTGACGTATTGAATAAAACAACTGGCTACGGAGGCCGGATTGCCGGGTAAGGCAAAAACCATGGTGTCTCCCCTGACCCCGGCAAACAAAGGTTTGCCCGGCCGCTGTTTGACCTTGTAAAACAGTTTATTTACTCCTCTTGAATTCAGCAATTCGTACACAAAATCGTAATCTCCCACAGAAATGCCTCCTGTCAGTATGACCAAGTCGCAGTTTTCAAGGCAGTGGTCTATTTGTTCGCCGAGTTCAACCCGGTTGTCACTTGCCCTGAATACAAGCCGGGGTTTGATCCCCAAATTATCCAGGGCGGCAGTCAATAATGTGGTATTGGAGTCGTAAATCTGCCCGGGTTTGAGTTTTTTGCCGGGAGGAACCAGTTCGTCTCCGGTGACAATAATTCCGATTGAAGGAGGGTGAAAAATTTCGAGCTCGTTCACTCCCACTGAGGCAGCCAGCGCCAACGCACCCGGATCCAATACCCGCCCTCTGCGCAGAATTACATCCCCCTCACGGGTCTGGGTACCTTTTTTTCGCACATTGGCTCCCGGCTTTATTGAATGAATATCGAACTCAATGGTTCCCTCATCTCCCTTTTCAACCAACTCCTGAGGAATGACTGTGTCTGCTCCTTTGGGAATCGCTGCTCCGGTAAAAATCCGGCAGGCCTCTTTTGGTTGAATAAATGAACCCTGCGATAAGTGGCCGGCTTTCAGTTCACCGATGACATTCAGTTTATTACAGTCCGGTTTGAAGAGAAAAGCGTAACCGTCCATAGCCGAATTGTCAAATGACGGGACATCTATTGCGGATGTTACGTCACCGGCCAAAACAGATCCGTTGCAACTACTGATTTCTACTACGTCGGTCTGCCTCCCGGGAAGTTGGTTTTTGATTAATTCCTTCGCTTGTTTTACAGAGATCATCCGCCAATTTTTATCATGCTTCTATTGTCAATGGCATCCAAATCGATCTTTTCAAAATCGGGATTGAGTTGCCCACCCAGTTTGTCAAATTTAGCCTCTACACATTTTTCTACAATGGACATTAGGTCAGAATTGTTTCGGTAGGCCGTAAGCAGGTCCCATTCTTCTTTGCCGAAAAGGCAGTTTTTTAATTTACCATCCGCAGTCAATCTCAACCTGTTGCAATCGCCACAAAAGTGTTCACTCATGGTCGTTATGAAAGCCAAAGTACCCTCGTATCCAACCACTTTGTACTTTTTAGCCGTGGAGTGCGGTTTGTCGCGCAGCTTTACCACATCGTACTCCGAACCTACCAGTTTCATCATCTGATCCGCACTTATCACTTTGTTGGAGCTCCAGTTGTTTCCTGAAAATGGCATGAACTCTATAAAGCGTACGTGTACCGGTTTGTCCCGGGTGAACTCAATAAAATCAATCAATTCGTGCTCTATCAACTCTCTCATAGCCACTGCATTTATTTTTATGTGCATTCCACAGTCTATAAGCATTTCAATATTTTTCATAACCCGGTCAAAATCATCCCTTTTGGTGATTTTAAAAAAGGTTTCAGGGTTGAGTGAATCCAGGCTGATATTGATGGATTGTATGCCGGATTTCCTCAGGGTATCTATGTGTTTGTCAATCAGTACCCCATTGGTTGTCAGCGTGAGTTCAACGGGAAGTTGGGCGAGCATTTCCAAAATGTGGCTAAACTCTTTTCTCACCAGGGGTTCTCCACCGGTGAGTCGGATTTTTTTTACACCCAAATCAGAGAAGAATTTAGCGAAGTGAAAAATTTCGTTCGGGGACATCAATTTTTGGGAGGGGAGCGCATTGAGTGGGCCATCCGGCATGCAGTAGAAACATCTGAAGTTGCAACTGTCAGTCAGGGAAATTCTGAGGTAGTCGTGAAAACGTCCAAAGCGGTCAATGAGTAATTGGCTGTTCATTTTCTGACACATTTAATTTTTGATAAGTTGGACATATTATACCAATGGAAAAATCCATAATTTATTTGAAATGGGCTTTCCATTTTTGACGGTAAAAGTACAGTAATGATGCCCGTCCACTTTTTAGACACCCGATTATTGATTTTTAAAACGGCGTCATTGTCCTCTTTGTATATATCGAGAATCACAAGATACGGTATTCTATAAAACTACCTGTCGGGTAGGAGTTAAATCTCTTTTTTCCGGATTGTTTACCTACTGTTTTCCCGATGGACTCAAAAGATTTTAACGGTGAAATGCAATCGTCGTTTATCCGGGAATCAAGCAAAAACCCTACAAACTAAAAGGGCCAGTTATACCACACCAAATACCATGGGATTATTTTTTTCGATAATTACTCACTCAAAACCATTGAAATTTGGAATGAGCCAAGTTGCTTGAGATCTTGAAAATAGTCGTATTAAAGCCTGAAACTCGTTTAGGAAAAGAGCATTTCAACCATTTCTTCAAGATCTAATTTGCTGGTAGATTGTTCACTGATGATCTGATCGGCCAGGGCGCGTTTACTTTGATGCAATTCATTTATTTTTTCTTCAATCGTATTTTTTGCCAGAAGCCGATAAACGGTCACGGATTTATTTTGCCCTATTCTGTGTGCGCGATCCGTTGCCTGATCTTCAACCGCCGGGTTCCACCAGGGATCCATGTGAATGACATAAGAGGCTGATGTTAGATTAATCCCGGTGCCGCCGGCCTTCAGACTCAATAGAAAAACGGCACATTTCCCATCTTCAAATTGACGGATCAGTTTTTTACGGTTTTTGGGTGCGGTACTGCCATCCAGATAGTAATATGGAATATGGTGATGGTCCAGCTGAGCTTGAATAATTTTCAAATGCTTGACAAATTGACTGAATATCAACACCTGATGTCCCCCCGGGAGTATTTCATCCAGCAGTTCTTGCAGCGCCTCGAGCTTTGATGATTGCATGTCCAATTCAGGATCTACGAGAGCCGGGCTGCAAGCAGCAAGTCTGAGCTTAGTCAGAATAGAAAATATTTTGATTTGTCTTTGACCCGGTGGCAGTGAGGACGAATCTGCCAATTCTTCTTTGGCTTTTATTCGAAGCGTTTCATAAAAAGTGATTTCAGCTTTACTCAACAACACCTGTCTGTTGATTTCTGTTTTGGGCGGCAGGTCAGTAAGAACCTCATTTTTGGTGCGCCTGAGTAAAAAAGGTTGAACAATGGTTCTCAATTGAGAAGCAACCCATTGGTTTTCATGATTCTCAATGGGGATCACGAAACGTTCTCTGAACAGCTGCAAACTGCCCAATAAACCGGGATTGATAAACCTGAATATGCTCCACAATTCCTGCAATCTATTTTCAATGGGAGTACCGGTAGTTACCCATTTGGCATCGGCCTGAATTCTAAAAGCTGCTTTACTTCTCTTGGCATCGGGGTTTTTTATGGCCTGGGCTTCATCGAGGATGGCTGAGGCAAAATGGACTTTTTCAATAAATTCAATCCGATTGGTCAATAGACCGTAGGAACAAATCAGGACATCGCCGGAGGACAAATTGGGTATCAGATCCTCCCCGGTTTCTTCGTACAAATTGAAAGTATTTAAATCCGGAGCAAAACGAGCCAGTTCAGACTGCCAGTTGGCACAAACAGAAGTGGGCGCAATGATTAGAGCGGGGCCCAATTCACTTCTGTGCAATAAAACAGCTATGGACTGTACGGTTTTTCCGAGTCCCATATCATCGGCCAAACAGGCACCCAGTTTTTGTTCAGCTCTCCTGCACAACCATTGAAACCCTTCGTATTGGTAATGACGCAACTTGGCCATTAGGTTTTCGGGGATGGCATATCCGATTTCTTCTATTTTTTTTAGTTCATTGACTTTGCGCGTCCATCCCTTTCCCTTATTGGCTTGTATTTGACCATCCTCAACGACCGACTCGAGGTATAAAGCAGCTATCGGATGTATTTGAACTTCGTCTTCTTTCGGAGAAGAGACAAAAGACAATTGACGCATTTTTCGTTTTAGACTTTGGGAAATCAATACATAATCTTTATCGCTCAATTTGAAAAAGTTGGTTTCATCCTGGCGACTAAAACTCAGTAAATCGGCAAATTTTACAGAGAGTTGATCGTCTATTTCTATATCGTCCCCAACGAGATTTAGCCAGCCGGAGGAGCTGTTTAAGCTGAGCTGAAGGGCTGTTGGCTTCAAGTAGCTGATAATCTTATTGTTTTCATCCTTAAGGACCTCAATTTCCACGGTTTTATTTTCCACTAAAATCTGACCCGATTCTAAAAAGCGAAGCATCTCCAATTCGGATGGAAAATTCAAGGTGTTTTGGTCTCTGTCGTAGTTGATGTCAAGTGTCTCCGCTAAACTTTGGACTTTCTCTAAATGTTTTTTCTCGCGGGCAAAATTTCTATGGATACAATATACCTCATCTTCGATCTCCTCTGTAAACTTTTCAAAGCCCTGCGCAGGTGTAAGCAAACGCGTGAGGGGTGGAGTGGGTTTGAGATGGCATTCTCCGATGAATCCACCATCATCGTTGGGTACTATTTTTATCAGCAACTTACTGTCTGCCTGAATACTCGGCAAGTCTTCCATGAGCTCCACCGGTAGATCACCCGATACTTTGACGATCTTTTGCGCTTTTTTAAGCCAATCGACCAGTCGGGAAAAGGCCTCGGCAGGAAACTTTCCTTCGGTATTGCTCAAAACCGTTCCCAAGGCATAAATTTTATCGTCAAACCGGGTGACCTCTACTTGATTGTAGCTCACATATTTAAAATGTATCGGGTGCTCGGTAACGGGAATCAGTTCTATTTTGTAAGATCCGTTATTATACCGCTTTAAATTCAGGGAAGGTTGAACCAATTTAATTTCCAGTGGTGTGATGTGCTTGTCTTTTACAAAAACATTTTTATTTCCCGCCAGCAGAAACAGGGCGTTGGGATAATCAAATTCGTATTGGTTGTAATGCCAGCCATCTTCCTTAAGCGCTGGAAGTAGTCTTGCGTCCGCCTCATTTTTTAATTCATATTCTCCATCTTTTAATTTTGAAAGACTGATGGGTCTTCCTCTCGACCATTTTCCCGTTTTGGATTTTTTCTGTTCGTAGGGCCGTATTTCCTCCCGACCTATATCTACCTTCCAAACAACCCGCGTTTCAGCTTGTGCCTGGCTTTGTTTCTCAAGTGTTTTCTCCAGACTATCAAGCCAAATTTCCCACTTTGGAGTGCCGATGTATTTTTCCGGAATGGGGAGCTTGAAATCAGATTGTCTCTCAATGGCGCGTAGTTTATTCATTTTTATTAGGGGGTTGTCCAGGATCTCTGCGAGGTACCAGAAATGCTCTCCCTCCAATAAAAATGTTTCAAGATCCCGGTAAATGATCTTTGGGGTCCTTTCGGGCAGTTCAATGGCGAGATATTTTATCACCCAATTCAAGAACGTAGTAGTAATGAACGAGAATTTCTTTGAAATCTGAAATTGATGGGGATCTCTTGTAACTAAAGTGGGCAACACATGTTTTAAGTGATCAAAGCTTTCTACATAGAATCCACAATGTTTTTTGGAAATTCTTTTGAATTTTTTTATAAAATCATCCTCGTGATTGACCAGCAGACTAAAAGCATAGACCAACCCAAATGGTGAGGCAAAGGGAATGGCCTTTCTTTTGTTTTCTTTTCGCCACATCCGAAATCCCTTTACAAAAAGACCGTCGGCTTCCTTGTATTTTCCGCCCATGCAAAGCAGGACTGCCTCTGTGATTATGCGTCTATGCTCGGGAATTCTCGAAAGGACATTGGAAATCGGCTCTGCTTCACCTCTGATCAGTGAATACTGCGCGAAGTAATAATAAAAGTTGTGCGTTTTCACTTGACCTTTTCCAACTTTTGACAAATTTTCGGCATACTCCCAAAAAAGAGGATGAAGTGCTGTGTTTCTCAATATATTCGCACACAAAACAGTTTCCATAAAATCCAACTGGTTCTCTAAAGTCAACTCACTGAACCATTTGCGTTCCGGGGGAAATGCAATACCATTCACTGCGAGAATCTGAGCAAGTTGCTCCTCTGTTTCATAGGTTATAAACTGTTTGATTTCATCAAAACCATATGCATTTAATTCTGCCAACATGAAAGCGACCTTAAAATGGGGATACCTCATTTGATAGAAATGAGAATACCTCCAGGTGTTTTGTTGAAGATTGTTCAGGAAGGGCCTGTATTTCTTGTAATCTTTGTCAAAAGTTAAAAGTTGAAGGAGGTTAAAAAGATACTTCGATGGAATGGGATCATTATAGTGGTGCATGAGGCTCAGACCAGTAAGTTCGTTAACTTCTTTGGCTACCTTTGAAATATCGTCGTGTATACTGGAAACTTTACCCTGGATGGTATTGAAAATAGACTTCCACTGGCTTAGGGTTTCGGCCTTGTTTTGACTTGGCCTGGAAATAATAGAAGTGATGAGTAACGCTTTTTGAAGCGTTGTTAGTTTAGATATATTTTGATGTAGCAAATGCAAGTCATCGTGGCTCATGAGGGGAGATTTAAACAGTTAAGCTTTGGTAAGTGTCAATATGATTCAAACAAAAAGTCAAAAATAATTACAATTTAGAGAAAGAGAAGGGATGTGGCCTTAATTAATTAAGGAATGCTGGGTAAGTTGTATTTGCCTTAAGTGTGAACTTTATGCCTGCAGGGAAATTTAAAGAAAAAAGAGCCATCTGAAATTATTCAGATGGCTCCAGATAAAAATAACCCGGGTTAAACCAATAAAATTAAAATTTAGAAACTGACTGCCAATTCCAGGACTACACCCTGGAATTTGGGGTTCATACCGACGTCTACACTTGTAGCAACTCCGGTAGTACCTTCGTTAAATCCACTAGCAGCCTGGTAAACATACTCTGCCTTTAAAAGGATGTTTTCTGTGATGAATGCACCAAATCCGGCCTGGATTCTATTGACATCTCCTGAATTATCAGAAGATAAAAATTCCGAGTAATTAATATTGCTGTATCTTCCTGCCAAATAGAAATCATTACCGAGGAACTGTTTGATCTCAACACTGTAGTAACTCCACTTTTCATTACCCGATTCACCAAAGTGATTGGGATTGGGACCTGCGTCTTCACCCTGACCGTAATAAGCTGAAATTTTATTACCATCGAATGGCGTAAATATTGCGTTAATTTCCCAGGCAGTAAGATCTCGACCAACACCGGGTCGAACTTGTCCGGGACCTTCTCCAGCCCCTGAATTATCGTTATTCAGGTTCCAAACGGCACCGTAGGAAGATCCATGTCTTTCGCGGCGAAATAAGTTGGATCCCCTGTTTACACCATCATCGTGATTTACATTATAAAATGATCCGGATAAATAAACATTGTCAATCAGATCCAACCACGCTTTGGCTCGGAAAGAATAATTGCGCGCATCTTGAAAGTCTTGTTCAGGAGCGCCAATACCACCACCGACCATAAGCCCATATCCATTTCCATTGTGGTAAATTTCCATACCGGGTTCTGAACCTAAAGGAGCAACAACCGGATTGCCAATTAAGGGGTTTCTGTGCGCGTCCCCGTTAATTGTCCTCGTGAATTGGTGCTCCCCAAAGTTAGCAAAAAAGTTACCTGCTTTAATGTCAATGTGCTCCAACAAAGGATTGATCCTGGTCAGGAATGAATTGCCGGGAATCTGGCGGATATACATATATCCGTTATTTCCCCACCATTGACTTGGATGTCGCTGAGTTGCCAGCAAACCATCAAAGAAAAAATCAATATCATCATCACCTATGGTAACCATGAATTCAATGTTGGCGAATGATGTTTGCATTCCGTGGAGATTTTTGCTGGGAGTTACCCATTCTTCACCACTCCTAATTCGCACATCACTTTGGGTTAAATACTGCAGTCTTCCCACCGTATGCAACCCAATTTTAAAGTCCAGATTATCCGTCGATGCTACATCAAATCCTTTTCTGTCATAGTCGGGCTGTTGTGCTTCAATTGATGAAAACGAAAAACTAAAAAGAACAGCCATCGAAACTAATAATTTAATGATCTTTTTCATAATACCCATTTGTTTGATTTTAAATTTGTTTTAATCTTAGTAATTACTACCCCAGCATGCATAAGGCAGCCTAATATTTCAATTTAAATTTATTGTTTTATCATTTTTACTAAAATCCTTAAAAGTATATCTATTTAATACTGCAATATTACAGCTAAATGAATGGTATAATGGTGATCACTGTCATTGTTGAAACTGATAAATATCATCCAAAAGAAGTTTATTATTTGGAAAAATTTAAGTAAGCGACCGAGCAACTACATGGTCAAGTCAAAAAATCACTCCCTATACCCAGGTAGAAGATCTGTGATTTTATTGATCGGGTATTCAGGGATTTTTTCTAGAGTTTCTTCTAACCAAACAGCAGGATTTATTCCCATTTGCATACAACTTCCAAAAAAGGAATACAACATTGCTGCCCTTCGGGCTCCATCGTGTGAGCCGGCAAACAGATAGTTTTTCCTTCCTAGTGCTAATGGTCTTATTTTGTTTTCGATTAAATTGTTGTCCAGTTCAAACCTGGCATTTGCTGCTGCTCTATGGATTTTATCCCACTGCGCACTATAGTAATACATAGCACGGGCTATTTTGCTTTTGGGTACCACCTTTGAATATTGCTCTTCGGTCCAGCTTTTGAGGGCTTTGAGTTTGGGCAGTATTTTTTTTGACCTTACTTCCTGATGTGCCTTAGGATCATTCAGCTCTTTGGCTTTTCTCTCCTCCAGGTATACTTTTCTGATAATACCTAAAGCATGGGTACTTCTTTCCCGATCGTTATCTAAGGCTTTCTCAAAATACCTTCTGGCATGAGCAAGACAACCCAATAGTGTAACTTCCTTCCGGATAGCACCTATTTTGTCATATACTTGATATCCATCACACTGGACGTGCCCGGTATATTGCATCAATACCTCTTTGGGCCCGTTCAGACCTCTTCCTTTCCTGTAATTAAAATAGACCAATTTTTTCTCCGGTGAATAATACACCCATTGATAACCCTGCATGATCTTATTCCCTTTGGAACCTGGTGGATCTTTGCCCTTTGCAGTTGAATATTCCAGCACTTTTATCGGACTTTCATCTGCCTGAATATACTGAGTATTAAATACTTCTCTCTCCAGAGCATTATATAGTGGCTCTAAAAGTCTGCAACAGGCACTTACCCAATCTACAAGGGTGCTTTGAGCTACCTGCCAGTCAAAATCTCTTTTAAACATTTTGGCTAAACGG
>SKYC01000396.1 GCA_007128085.1 Saprospiraceae bacterium
GCCGATCTCACGGAGTTGTTTATGTCTGTAATTGCACTCGCAGTGGCAGCCATACCGGAAGGATTGCCGGCCATTATGACCATAACGCTGGCACTGGGTGTGCGAAAAATGGCCGGGAAAAACGCCATCATCCGAAAGCTTCCGGCCGTGGAAACCCTGGGTTCGGTAACTTCTATCTGCACCGATAAAACGGGAACACTTACGCGAAATGAAATGGTTGTCACTCATATCAAAACCACTGATATACAATTGAGAGTTAGTGGGGAGGGGTACTCTCCCAAAGGAGACTTTAAAACCCCGGATTCCGAAGAGGCCTTTGACCCATTGAAAAACCAGTCAGTAAAATCGCTTTTACAATGTGCTTTTTACTGCAACGATGCAGAAGTGAGACAAAACGACGAGGGCGCGTGGGAGCTCAACGGCGATCCCACAGAAGGAGCTCTGATTGCTGCAGGAGCCAAAGCGGGGCTAAAAAGGGGAGAGGGCAAAAGGTTGGACAGTATGCCTTTTGAAAGTGAAAACAAGTATATGGCCACGCTGCATCAATTTGAGGAAAATGACGTGAGGATACTGGTTAAAGGAGCTGCGGAAAAAATATTGAAATTCAGCCAACTAAATGGAGAGGAACTGGAGTACTGGAAGGACCAAATCGAGGAGATGGCCTCCGATGGACTTCGGGTGATGGGATTTGCAGAGAAAAAAGCAGTAAAAGGAGAAAGCAGTCTGAATAAAGCAGAAGTGGAATCCGGTTTGACTTTACTGGGTATGGTGGGCATCATCGATCCACCTCGCGAAGAGGCCATAAAATCCATAGCCGATTGCAAGGCAGCGGGCATTGAAATAAAAATGATTACCGGTGATCACGGAATAACCGCCTCTTCCATCGGAAAAAAAATCGGTATTTCGAATAGTGAAAAGGTAATCACCGGTGAAGAACTCAGCATGTTTCAAACAGATGAAGAGTGGGAAAAAGCAGCTGAAGAGTATTTTATTTTTGCCCGAACCAACCCGGAACACAAGCTAAAATTGGTAGAAGCTCTGCAGAGGAAAGGAAAAGTGGTGGCCATGACGGGGGATGGTGTCAACGATGCACCCGCCCTAAAGCGGGCGGATGTCGGTATTGCCATGGGGATCAAAGGAACGGAAGTCACCAAAAATGCCGCTGAAATGGTATTGGCCGACGACAATTTTCAGTCAATTGCCATCGCTGTTGAGGAGGGAAGAACCATTTACAACAACCTCAGAAAAGCCATACTCTTTATATTGCCCACCAATGGTGCTGAAGCTCTTATGGTCATGAGTTCTATCCTCATCGGTTTTACTCTTCCTATTACTCCTGTCCAGGTCCTTTGGGTCAATATGGTGACCGCCGTTACCCTGGCTCTGGCACTTGCTTTTGAGCCCCCAGAAAAAAACATCATGAAAATACCCCCGAGAAATCCGGGAGACCCGGTAGTAAGTGGATACTTTATATGGCGAATTGTATTTGTTTCAGTACTGGTAGCCGGTTTTTCGACTATGTTATTCTTTTACTTTAAAGACCTGTATTCTGTGGAGTTTGCAAGAACCATTGCCCTTAATTCACTGGTGGCAGGCCAGGTATTTTATTTGTTCAACAGCCGATATTTGACCCAATCCTCTCTGTCTTTTGAGGGTATTTTCGGAAACCCCAAAGTTCTGATTGCCGCTGGAGTGCTGTTGTTGCTTCAATTGAGTCTCACGTATCTGCCCTTTATGCAAACCTGGTTCGAAACACGCTCTTTATCTCTGTCGGAATGGGGGATACTCAGTATAGCCGGACTGTTGGTGTTTTTGTTGGTCGAACTGGAAAAATTTATTTACAGAAGATGGTTTATAAGGTCCAATGACCTGTAATTACAGACAAAGTCTTATATTTAGGTTTCAAATTTCTCAGTTAAACAATTAGGTGTTTTAATTCGTTTTAAATCTTAAAATAATGAACCAAATGAATAAAAGAGATCTGGGTTTCGGACTATTGTTATTTGCACTGATGGTGTTGTTTTTCTTTATTATGAAAGCGGCCGGTGCCTATGAAAATTTTAACCTCAGGTTCATCAATGTTCTTTTCCACCTTGGAGTGACCTGGTTGGCGATCAGAAAGTTTTATCAGGACAGACCCGACAGGGAGTTCAATTATCTATCGGGACTCATGGCGGGATTCAGACCCGTATTGGTGGGTATCGTCCTCTTTGCCGGTTTCCAGATGTTCTACCTGAGTACAGATACTCATCTAATGGATATAATTAAAGAACGCGCTCCAATGGGCGATGTCCTCACTCCTTTTACTTCATCCGTGTATTTGTTGCTGGAGGGCGTCGGTATAGGCCTTATAGCTTCTTACCTCAGCATGCGTGTGGTTGACGATCGGGAAATTCCCGATTCAGATTACGAGGACCGCTTGTAAATTGCTAAGCCTTCTTTAAGTTTTTTGTATTAGGCTAATGAATAGTAAATGGTAATGTATCGAGTAAAAGAGGCTGAGGTGATAAGATTAAGATGCCGCCACTCTGTCACTTTTTAATGCTTCTTACCAGATTAGTGAAACACTGAAGAACTTTTTATCAATTGTTATCTACTGGCATTGCTCGTTCGGTCTTGAATAAGAACCACGGTATGCTTCACTACAGGGAAGGTGAGGAATAACGATTAACGAACACCGATTGACGATTTTAGAATGAATTCGATTGTTGATTTTACTGCATTTTATCTTCTATTATGCAGTTTCTGGCTTGGGTCTTGTTCAATTGAGAACTTCTCAAATCAGCGTTCGTTTATCCGTGTTCGTTATTCATTTTTTTATAAACCAATCGGTTGTCATTCTATAAGTTATCTACTGGCATTTCTCGTTCGGGTTTGATTAAACCGTCAAACCACCAAGCAAAAGGATCGGCATCTTTTTAAACCTGCATTCATTTATTAAATCCCAAAATCTTTGGGTTTTCAAGTTCTTATTAACTTGTCTTTACTACATCCCAATTTGCTAAAGGACTTTCCATTATCTTTCAAGTACCTAATTCGATAAGTTTTTTTGATAAAAAGACGCCAGCCTTTTCGGGGACAAACCGCATTTAAAGCCCACAAAAACGATTAGGTTGACCCATTGAACCCGCCAGTACCCGTTATTGTGGTACTTTCGCGCAGATACGAGGGCCGGTTTATCCACAATTTCGTACCGGTAATTCTTTTTTAAACGCTTGTGAAGGTCAAAATCCTCCATAATGGGCAGTGTGTCGTCATACCCACCTACTTTTTCAAACACATCCCGCTTTACAAATAAGCCCTGGTCCCCTCCCCCGGTAAAAAGGTTCTTTTTCCCTGTCCCTTTTTCATTGAGTGTCAACAGGCGGTGCTTTTTTTCATCAAATCGGTACGAAAAATAACCAAAGTCACTCCCATTTCGAATGGTTTCAAGCATCCATCGGGGAAAATGTGGAGGCGGTGTGCAGTCTGCGTGGAGAAACAACAAGATGTCTGCCGATGACCTGGCCGCCCCGAGATTCAGTTGCACAGACCGGCCTGCCTTTTCTGATCGTATAAATACGACCTCCTTGTATGTCTTTGAAAGTTCAAAACTGCCATCGGTCGATCCACCGTCCACCACCACAACTTCAAGCGGAATGGCGCTGTCAATGGATAATAAATAGTCCAAAAGGAATGGAAGTCGTTCAACTTCATTCAGTGTTGGTATTACGATACCTATTGAACGGGGTTCCTTCATTTTCCCGGGTTTTTTTATTTAAAAAGCCTCACCAACTGTCAGGTAAAATCCACTGGTATTTTTTCCCAGTGCAAAATCCAATCGAATATTCAACATGTTTTTCTTGTCTATCTGCACTCTTACCCCCCCACCGGCCGTCCATTTGGGAGAATCTAAATAACTTGTGGAATTATCCCCAAAGACATTGCCCAAACCTGCAAAAGCCACCAGGCCGAATAGTCTATTGATTTTATATCTGATTTCCGATTGGTATCCCAGAGAATACAAATCCCTGAATCTTCCCTCGTAATACCCTCTCATCCATTTCGGTCCACCCAATAAAGCCATTTCATAAAAGGGAGTTTCCGAAGTACTGCCCTCGAAAAATACACCGTTCACCCAAATGGTATTGCTGTTGATTCGGCTGTACTTTACTCCCTCCAGGTGAATTTTACTAAACGTATAATCACTCAGCACATGCGAATTGGCATGATCGATGGAGGCATTCAGGTAAATACCCTCGGCGGGATAAAAAATGTAATCCCTACTGTCATAAACAGCTCTGATGCCCCCCCTCAAAACCCGTCCTCCGGCGTAGCCAGTAATATTTTCCCGATAAAGAACACCCTCGGAATCCAAATCACTTATATTCATCTGATCATAACCGAATCCCGCACCCAAATAGAAATTACCTCCCAACAATCGATACACATTTAACCGAAATTGGGGGAAATCCGCTCGATAATCTTCTCTATCATCATTTAGCGTTTGATTTCCAAGAC
>SKYC01000052.1 GCA_007128085.1 Saprospiraceae bacterium
ATCTGTGTGGGACCCCGCCATTCGATAAACCCTTCCCTGTGAATCACGTACCGCTGCTCCTTTAGCAGAAATCCAACGCAAGGTTCCATCCTTGTGAGTCATCCTAAAGTCAATGTGGAATTTTTCAACTTTTCCCTCGAGATATTTGTTCAAAAAACTCAACACTTCCCTCCTGTCCTTCTCGTATATAAGCGATACAAAAGTATTGTATTCGTTTTTTAATTCATGTTCTTCATATCCCAAAATCTCTTTCCACCTCTTTGAAAAAAAGGCATCATTGGTTTTTGTATTCCAATCCCAAATGCCATCGTTGCTTCCCTCAATGGCCAACTCGTATCGCTCTTTTGCTTTTTTTAACTCTTCTTCGACCCCCTTTCTAAGGGAAATGTCTCTGGAAGTAGCGAGAATAAAGCCTTTCTCGTTTAATTTTATGTATCTGACGGTAACTTCTACCGGAAATTTGTGCCCGGTTTCCTGATGAATATTTACCCCTTCTAATATTAGGTAATCCAGGGCCTTTAACTCTTCAACGTGACGGTTCCACTCCTCTCGGTCTGCAAAAATCTCTTCTATGTCCCAGACTTTGTAATGATTGACTTCGTCGGCCTTAATTCCCAGTCTTTTAGTTGCCGTTTTATTCAAAAAATACAATGATCCATCTTCAGTGGCTACCTGGATGGCATCTGAATTGTTGTTGATCATAGAATGAAACAAAAGGGTATTCTCATCCCGGTTTACCCGGTGAAAAACCCTTCCGAGCTGACGAACCAATTTGGCTAAAGTCGAAACCTCCCGGCTCTTTAGAGCGTGCTCTACTTTCACATAGAGCCTCAGTTGCTCAGGAGTTTCAACTCTGTAATAAGTGTGAGTGGGGCTTTGCAATCGGAAAACGGACTTCTCTTTTCGCGATTTATTACTTCGGATTTTTTCAATTTCTTCCCGAACAATGGACCTATCTGAAGGTGAACCGGGAAAAACATGAAAAAAGTGATCTCCTGCCTCAATGGCTACCCATTCGCAGTTGTAGCCCGTTTTATAAAGCGGCAGTACTTCATGAATGATGTCTTCGGTTGCTCTTATTTCCCCTTGCTTCAGCGCCAGTTCAAGTTGCACCGGATTCAAATCCTTTTTCAATTTTCCAAAGTTTTAATGGGTGACTTTCAATCAAGCTAAATTGTATCTTGTCCCTTCGTCCTTTTATCGATTCCGATGAGCAGTGATTATAAATGAGCTTTGCTCTGATTCCTTATTTCGCCATGTAAAACTGCCTGAGGGGTCCGGTTGTTATTTTATGGTGGTGGGTTAAATCCGGACGCAGACAAAAAACTGAAGAGCAGTGTGGTTTTTAATAACTTAAAAATATCGTGACAAATATAACAAAATTTCTGTAAACAGACCCCAATTTAACAGAAAAACCCAAAACGATTTGACCCGGAATGGGTTTTTCTACATCAAGACTTAAATTTTTATCCCCTCAATTTCTGAGTGTAATGGTGTAGTTGCCGCATTCCCTAAAGGGAGCGGTTGGGTCTTCATCAAAAATGAATTCACCCATGATGTCCAGAGCCTGTCGGAGTAGAGCGGGATTATCTATGGTGGTTCCCGATTCGTTGATTTCCTTGTAAATCATGGTACCGTTTCTGTCCACACAAAGCCGAATCATGATGACTCCATTGGTTCCAGCAAGACGCTCGGTTGGACCGTATTCTACAATATTTCTTCTCAGAGGGCCCGTGCCCTGAAATCCCGACCATTGACTGCGGTCTACTCCACCGCTTCCACCACCTCTGGGGTTGGGCGTTCGACCTTCTCCGGAAGCAGCGCTGCTTTGGGAGGAACTTCCCTGTGCCTCCGCACTGCCATCGCCGTCATCTGCACTGGAAGTGGGAGAATCTCTGCCTTCAGGACTGCCAAAATCTCTGGAGGACTCCGGTCTGGTTCTCGGGTTTTCTACCGGACTCGGTCTCTCAACTTCCTGTGGAGCCGGTTCTTCTTCTACTTCGGGAATTTCCTCAACTTCTTCGATCACCTCCTCAATTTCTTCAATTGGTTCGGGATCCGGAGTTGTCCTGCCCGCAAGAATCTCAGAAAAATCCTCGGTTCTGAGGTCCGTTTCTATATCGCTTTGCTCCTGAATATCGGGTACCGTAGGAGCTTCAATGGGTTCGACAGGACTGGTTGGTTCTTCGGCCTGAGCTTCTTCCTGTATTTCTTCCTCCGCAAAGGGCTGTGGTGCAGCTTCGGCAGACTCTGCCTGCTGAGACTCAGGGGCAGAACTGGCGGAACTTTCAAATACCACCTCCACATAAGTCAACTCATCGGACCGATCGATGCTGCTGATCAAGGGAAAGAAGATAATTAAAAAAAGAATGAGGTGAAAGATAAAAGAATAGGTCATCCCTTTCCGCTTATCTTTTTTCTCATTTTGTGATAGTCTGTCACGCTGTCTAAAAGTCATGATAATGTGTAATTAAGTCTTGATAGTAATTATTAAGCGCAAAAACCGCGCTTATTATTCTTAAGAGATACTTAAAGTTATGATAAATTAAATGCAGCCTCCATGGTCATCCGCCATTTTCGACTATTTTCTGCTCGGCTTTTTTTCGCATAAAACGGGCAGGTCGAGTTCAGCCCGATCGTTCTTGTGGCCACTCATCAAAGGCTATAAGGTTTAAGAAAAAAATCCTTACATCAGGGAATTAACCCGAATTAAAGAGAGGCGTAAAACTGGAAGAATTCGCTAACCAAAGTTGAAAATTTCAACGGCATTTGATTTATAACGGAGGTCGATCAATCCTTGGCCTCTTCCGACTTTTCTATTAACTTTCTGGCTTTTTCTACATCCTTGGCTGCAACAAATACGGCCACTTCTCCGAGCATGACGTAGGCGCTGTCTTTGCGGTCTAACAATCTGGACTCAACACCGTTTTTTGAGAGGTAACTCTGTACCAGGTCGGCTTTAATCGGATCGGAGGAGGCGTAAACCTTCGTTAGTTCTTCCATGGTTTTATAAGGTTGTTTATAAATACTAACGCAAGTTACTAATAATCGGTTCTATCCGACGAGTTTGATTTGAGATTTTTATATTTTTTGACCGATTCACTTGAGTTTTTCCATTCCCAAAGGGTACCGGTTTGCCATTGAAAATCGGTATTTGCACTTGATTGAAAAATGGTATGGACAATTTAGGGGCGCAGGGGATATTACTACTTCCAACAAATTTAGCATCTTTGTTGTTATTGACGCGATGGAGAGTTACTGAGGTCTGCGGCATCTTTTTTTGAGAATGACCGCCGCGGCAAAAAACATCCAAATTAACCCTATGGAAAGTGAATCGAATACCCGTGATGAGACTTCAGAGCGGTCTGAAATGAGGAAAAAAGACCATATCGAAATGGCTTTTCAATCCCGACAGGATTTGAATGCCATTGATCGAAGGTTTTACTACGAACCCATGCTCACCGCTCATCCGGATGAATCTGCTGTAGAAAAATCCATCCCTTTTGCAGGTAAGGAGTTAAAAGTGCCCATTTGGGTCTCCAGCATGACAGGGGGAACCGAGAAGGCGGAGGCAATTAACCGCAATTTGGCAATGGCCTGTGCGGAATTCGGTATGGGATTTGGACTCGGCTCATGCCGCAGTCTGCTGGAGGGAAAAACCCATCGTTGGAAGGATTTTGATTTCAGATCGGTAGTGGGCGATAAATTGCCATTCTACGCCAATCTCGGTATCGCTCAGTTGGAGAGAGTAAACTGGAGCAAAGTAGAGGATCTGGTCGGTAATTTAAAGGCCGACGGATTGATTGTTCACGTAAATCCACTCCAGGAGGCTATGCAGCCGGAGGGAGATCGTTTTTCAGTGCCGCCGGTTGAGACCATTCAGTCAGCTGTTGAAAATACCTCTTTGAGAATCATTGTGAAGGAAGTGGGTCAGGGGTTTGGTAAGGGCAGTCTCAAAGCTTTGATGAAACTCTCCCTTCAGGCCATTGAATTTGGAGCCCACGGAGGTACGAATTTCAGCAAGTTGGAATTGTTGAGATCTGATGAGGAGAAGAGAAATGTTTTTGCTCCTGTTGCCGCAGTGGGACACACTGCTGAGGAAATGGTGAGTTGGGTCAATGAACTGAAAGGCGAACTCGGTTCGGATTGCAAAGTGAGTGAGTTTATCATTTCCGGAGGGGTAAAAAATTTCCTGGATGGATATTATTTTGTTGAAAAGTTAAATTTTTCGGCCGTT
This sequence comes from Saprospiraceae bacterium, assembly GCA_007128085.1. Taxonomy (GTDB): domain Bacteria; phylum Bacteroidota; class Bacteroidia; order Chitinophagales; family Saprospiraceae; genus PWJY01. The sequence continues at coordinate 4,238 of SKYC01000052.1, forward strand.
TACGGTCAGGCTTCCGGGTTCCTTAAGTACGCAACCGGAGACTACCTAAGGTTGAAAACGCATGTGGAGAATCAAATTCGGGGATACCAGTTGGCAAAATCTTACCTAAGAATCAAATAATTTCAGAATTTTGTAATCTGATTGGAAACGGTTTGCAACATACAGGCTCAATTAAAAAATTTAAAGGGTCCTGTCAGAGGTTTTTTAAAGTCCGGTGATCGCAGTAGCTGCAGAATAAATTTTATAGAATGGAAATCAGG
>SKYC01000284.1 GCA_007128085.1 Saprospiraceae bacterium
TAAGGTACTCGGGGACAATCCGGATCAAGTCCTTTAAAACATGGATCTGCGGGGAAGTGAGATTGTGGGGGAATTCAATTTTCTTTATAAATTAGGTGATCTCTTAACAATCCATTAAATTTACATTTTAAAACATAGAATGAACTGTTAAATCATACCAGGGAGTTATTTAAATTAAAATGAGGTGCATGATACTTAAAAGAATAGTGGGGGTGATTTTTTTGACAATGATTACAAGCACCTTGAGCAGTCAAAATTATGACTCGCCCTGTGAGGCATTTGATAATCCGGTTGACGGTTGGCCAAACATGGAGTTTTCACAAACCCTCTCCGGGAGTTTTTCGGGGGTTTCTCCATTTTTAACAGAAAATGCGTCGGGAGAGATTCAGGATTTTGGAATTAACGGAGCAGACAGTTCCCTGTTTTACAAACTCGAATTGGATCCCGGAGCCACCCATATAACTTTGAGTTTTTCCTCCGGCACTTTTTCAGATTTGAGTTTGGGTCTTATTGGAATAGAGTTTCCTTGTCCCGATCCCGGTGATTTGGATTACAGAGAGGAGTTGTACAATAATTCAACGGGAGATCCACTGCTTGAAGATGGGGTCAATGTAGGTCAAACGGTTCTTTTGTCCCTTTGTGCTATGGATGAAGATGATTTCGAAGCCTTGTATCTTTGGATGGCGGTTCCCGAAACAGGTTTGGGATCTTTTTCGGTGGAGGTGACACAGTATTTTCCACCTGCGAATTTTGAGTGTAATGCGGTTCAGTATCTGGGTCGTTTGAACCCGGAGCAACAAGTCTGTGAAGAGGGAGACAACAGTTGGTCTTGCCCCTCTCATATTACCGACGGGTCAAATTGTCTGAACCAGATGAGTGAGTCGGGTTATGCAGTCAGTTGGTATTCGATTGCAACGCAGGAATACACGAATACACTGACCATTGACATTTCTCATTTTAGTGGTCAGGAGACAGTGGTCGCCGTTATTGCTCCGGATGGTGATTGCGATGATAGTTATGTAGAATTGTTATGTGGGGTAATTCCCAATGGTCAGGGTTCCGATCTGGAGGTCAATGTCCTTCCAAACAGCACTTATTACATTTTAGTAGGGACAGATATATCCGATGCGAGGACATTTGACTTGTGCATAACCGGAGGATTTGAGTGCCGTGTTACACCTGATCCGCACTTATCGGGTTGCATATGTGCTGTAGAACCCATATGCAGTGCTGATGAATTGAATGATTTTTGTTTTTCAATGGAGGACTACGCCACCGATTGGCCTGAATTCCTGGGTTGTCCCAATACCATGTTTGACAATCCTCACTGGTTTTCTTTTGTCGGAGGGCAAGAACCTGTTTTTTTAAGGTTGAGACCTTTGGCTTGTCAGGATTTGGGTGGAGACATTGGAATCAGAGTTGCGGTGTACTCATCAGAAATCGCTGAATTGGGCCCGGGTTGTTTCGATTGTGATCCGGAACGACAAATGTTGCGTCCCGAATATACATCATGTGATTGTTCTACTGACCCGGTTGACATTTCGTTTTTTACCACTCCGGGAAGAACCTATTACGTTGTGGTGGATGGATGTTCGGGGAGTACTTGTGATGTGATTTTTGAGGTTTTAAGTGGAGGGGACCCTGCAGAGGTGGGCGAGTTTGATCTGGACAACTTCAGCAGTCCTGAAGTCGAGTTTTTTAATGATTCGGACACCGTTTGTACCCACGCTGAGGATGTGTTAATAGAAATTGAAGCTCCTTTCGGAGCAAGTATTCTTGAACACTCTGTAGGCCCGGGAATTCCAGAGAACATTCTGGTCAATTTTTTATCCGGGGTCAATACTTTTTTTATGCCGGGCTCACTTTTTGAACAAGAGGGTTCCTTCCAATTTTGTGTAACTGCATACAACGATTGCGGAAGTTCTTCAGATCAAATTTGCAAAGAAATCTATGTTAAAGAAGTAGAACCATTCATAGTGGAGGATTCTGTTTGCAGATGGGATATGTACATTTGGAAAGACATGTTTGGGGAATTGATCGATACCATTCCACCGCAGGGGTTGGCCGGTGATTATTTTTATACTGACAGTTTGATTGGCAACTACAATTGTCAGCAGGATCAGTACTTACATTTGCATGTACGGCCTGATAATGAAGCCAATCCAACCACAGAAGTGGCCACCATTTGCGCCGGTGAAACTTACGAATACTTTGGATCTACCTACACAGAGTCGGGGGTATATCCGAGAATTCTCGAAGATCAGTACGGATGTGACAGCTTTGTCAATCTGGTTTTAGTGGTGCTTGAGGGGGACATTATCCTCGATGAAATCAGCTGTTTTTACAATGATTTTACCATTTGTCCTTCCCAGGAATTGATTATCCCCGACCTACAAGGCTTGGGTTTGGGAGGTTCTATACAAGTAGAACACGAATGGTACCAGTTGAGTACCGACTTTCTTCTCGAAACCGGTACAGACGCAGATCGTTGTTTGACGGTAAATCTCGCACAACTCGATGGCGATATTGATTCTTTTTCTCTACATATATACTTGCAATACGAGGGAGAACCGGTAGATCCGGGTTGCTTTTTCGGTCCTTTTGATATAGAATTAGACACGGATGATTTTTACCCGGGGGAGCCGGAGTTGAACGAACCCGAACCGGTATGTGTAGGCGATACCATCGTTTTAACCGCCCAGGTCAACCAAACGGGAGTTGATGTATATTACGACTGGGAGTTTGAAGGGATCTCTCTCCTCGATTACGATATCATCAGCGGTTTTAATGGAGATGAGCTCGAAGTTGTCTTTCATGTCGGTGGGAATTTCGGTGTATGTGTTTCTTCATTCAACACCTGTTTGTTTGGGGATATCGATTGTTCGAGAATAGATGTCATCGACCCTGAGGGTATCTTTGCCGGGCAGGACAGCACCGTATGCGGGTTGTCTTATATGCTGATGAGCACGGGAAGTAGCGGGATGTGGTCAGTGGTTTCTTCCCCTGAGGAATCCGACATACAGTTCGATGAATCGGACAATCCCAACGCGATGGTCCAGGTCAGCACGGGGGGAGAGTATATTTTTGAGTGGATGGAAATAACCCCCGGATTGGATCACTGCAGTGTGGCTGATTCTGTTTCTATAACCTTTAATGAGGGTCCTGTCATTGAGAGTGTAGAACTGGAATGCGACTCACTACAACTCAACTTTTCCGTTACTTTTGAATTGACAGGCGATTTTCCTCCCTTTGAGGTACTCTCTGAAAACGGAACCATAGAAGGAGGTTTATTTTCTTCTCAACCGGTAGCTAGTGGAGAATCCATTGAAATTTTAATAGCGGACAATATGGGTTGCACAACGGACAGCCTGCAGTTTTCAATCAATTGCAACTGTTTAACAAGGCTTGGAAACTTTGACAATTCTCCGGAAAATTATTGCGAAAATGACTGTATAGATGCATCGGTTTATTACGAATCCGGAGGCCAGACCTACGTTCCCAGCCTGGATACCGTTACTTATATACTCCATACCGAACCCAATTTTGTAAACGATGCGGATAGGATGGTCGACCTCAACAGCGATGGAATTTTTTGTTTTGATGATCTGATGCTTGAAACCGGTCGCACTTATTATCTGTACATTGCACTGGGCAGAGTAAATGCAGAGGGTTGGGCAGACTTTGAGGAGGAGTGCACTTTGATTTCTCCATCCAAAGCGGTCGTCTGGAGAGAAAGGCCCATTGCCGACGCAGGGAATGACCAACAAATATGTGGTTCCGGTACAACTCTTCAGGCAGGCTCCTCCATTGGGGATGGGGAATGGACACTGATTAGTGGTCCCGGCCCTGCTTTTATCGGAGCTGAAAATAACCCTACCACTGCAGTTGGAGTGGAGACTTGCGGAGAGTACGTCTTTCAGTGGAGGGAATCCCATTTTGGCTGCTCAGATTCTTCTGAAGTATCGGTCGTTTTTAATTGTACTCCTGAGCTGGTGCCGGGCAGTTTGGTAACGGAATGTACAAACGATGATTTCTACTCGGTGAGTTTTGAATTGCAGAATGGAACGGAACCCTATCAAGAGATTTTTGACCGGGGAACTACGATGGGCAATCTGTTTGAATACGCTCCCATTCCTGCGGGTACACCAGATACATTTTACTTTGTCGATGCCAATGGATGTGAATTGGTGGTACCCGTCTTTCGCAATTGTGAATGTGAGTCTTTAGCAGGTGAATTGGGCGAGGAGATGATAGAAAGTTGTCTTTCAGAGGCGGCATCCGAAGTGGAAGTTGGTCCATTTGAAGTTTTACCCACCTTGGAACCGGAAGATACACAAACATTTGTGTTGCACGATATGCCTGGAAGTCAGGTGGGAGAAATCCTGGCCACCAACCAACAGGGTTTGTTTTCTTTTGACCCCTCAGTCATGGATTGTGGAATTGTTTACTATATCTCACATGTGGTTGCCGACAGTCTGGCAGATGGTGGGA
>SKYC01000137.1 GCA_007128085.1 Saprospiraceae bacterium
GGCATTCGCACGGGGATGATGATGGGATTGGCCGTGGGAGTCAAGCTCAGTCCCATTGTTTTGGCACCGATTATGGCCATAGCAAAAAACTTTAAGCAGTGGTTGAGCTATTCTCTGGCGGCTTTCCTGACTACCCTACTGGTTGTAATACCGTTGTTTCTCAGAAGCTCTTATGAAAACTACCTGGAAAGTCTGGGTTTGTATTTTCAAACTTTTGAATTCAACGCCTCCGTATACTATTTACTAAGGTTCGTGGGGTATCAGATCCAAGGTTACAACTGGATTGAGGTCATAGGGCCTCTATCGGGACTGGTGTTTACCGCTCTGTACCTCGGCTTTTTGTATTATTTCCGAAAAATAAAAATCACTAAAAAGCATGTGGTGGATGCCATGGTGATAGCCCTTTCCCTGTTTTTTCTGTTCCAAACGACCGTCCATCCCTGGTACATCCTGCCTCTGGTTTTTCTGGCATCCCTCTCAGACTGGAAATTCCCCATTGTCTGGAGCGGGGTGATTGTCCTCAGTTACTACACGTACGCAAGCACTCCTTATACAGAAAACCTATGGTTAACCGCTTTCTCTTACATCGCTGTACTGCTGTCGGCTTATTATTTCGACCGGGAGAAAATTAAAGAATTGTTTGCCCCCAAGCCAACTGAAAACGAAAAGCATTCTATTAGCTAAAAATGATGGTCACAGAACGCTATCTGCGATCTAAAATTTACGAGGGTTGGAATATATCAGTATACAGGGTATCTTTTTAGAGAAAATCCTTTAGAAGGTGTTGAGTCCGAAACCTTACTCCGTCGGATGTAATTGAGGCAAAACCAGCGTCAAACTCGGGTTGAATAAAGACCTTTTAGATACGGGAGGAACCCCTTCCAACTCGGTCGACAGAAGTCAATAAAAAAAGCCCGAAAACAAAACTGCTTCCGGGCTTCCTATATTTAATTGTTTTCCAGTCGCTCTAATAGGACCAGAAATCCATTTCAAAGTTGAACAACTCATCCTCAATATCCTGCGATTCAATCAACTGATCGATCCGGTCTTCGTAGAAAGCACTGATCCGCTCATCGTAGACATTGGAAGCCTTGAAAATATAGCTGGAAAACCGCCGCATTTCCATAACGTCATACCATGTCATTGGCGCGGCATCGTTGCCGGTCACAAAGGCCCTTTCCCGGCCCAGAATTTCTCTGGCCTGAGGGTAGTACACCCAAAACATGGGAATTTCAAACATAAATTCACCTGTTTCATCGCTGTATATATCTCTCAAAGGAGATATCCCCAGGATTCTGACACCGAGTCTGGAAGTCTTGTTATTGAAATACCAGACTTCCTTGATACGATACCTTTGAATTGACAAAGGATCCACAGTACTCTCTGTGATCACAATCTCTTCTTCATAGGTCTCGGGATCGAGTACCCTGGTTGTATCAATTGTAAACAGTTGAGCACTGACTTCATCGGGATTTAGAGAGTGAAGAAATTCATCGTTTTCAAAAACCGTAATTTCACCACTTTCTGCTGCTTCGGTCAATATCGTCACCAAAGGTCTGAGGGGATTAACAAAGGGAGCATTGATTTTTTCCCTCACATCAATAACCCTCCATATGGTGCGCTCCCAGGGAACATCCGCCTCCCTCATGCGAGCGTAATCCAGAATCTGGGATTCGTGAATATTGGTCCGCTCAACCACCCCATCGAGAAAGTGTTCTTCTTCATCGGGAGCAGAAGATTCGGTAATAATATCGCCCGGCTGCTGAGAGTAGACTGAAATTGTCATCCCAAGGGACAATATAATAAAAATTGAAAATCGAAGAATGTCGTTCAACATAACTAATTATTGTTTTATCGAATAGTAAATACCAGATCGTTAATCGCACGTCCGGCTGCATCGCCGGGACATCTGGCTCGAATGTTGGTAAAGAAATACCTGTCGCCGGGAGAAGCTTGATCTACCAATCTTCTGGCGTCTCCCTCAAAAGTACCTCCGCCATTCGTTGCCTGTACGGGGTCTTGTCGTCTTTCAATTCGCGTCAAAGTGAATCCGTCTATATTACAACGCGCCTCAAAATCAAAATTGTCCAAATGGGCAACTATCCCTCTTTGCGCTCTGAACTCACCGTCACCCAAAGTACTGGTGGTAACAGCACCCAGTCTCGCAACGGGATCCGGAATTCTGCGAACTCTAAAGTTAAATGGAGTTGGGTCTAAGCCACCCCCTGCTACGATTACAGAAGCCTCGCCGGGCTGACTAACCGTAACATTGTATCGGCTCTTTCCACTGCCTTCAACTTCGTTGAGCTGTATTCCGGCACCCTGACCGGTTACACTCAGTTGTGCTGTTGGTATACCAGCAGCCGATACCGAAATGGGGTTGTCTACACCGATGTAAAAAACATTCATTTTGTCGGCAGAAACGTTGGCCGAACGAAGTCCCACTTCGTATTCAAATGTATTTTGATACGACGAAACCTCTCCGGTAGCCGGGTTGGTCAGTCGAATCTCTGCGGTATAGGTTCCTCGTCCGATTTGGTTGGGACTCATGGTAAATTTAGCATTTCCCTCTGCATCAATGGGTACTTGTCTGCCATTCACGAACACTTCCATGTTGTCGACAGCGGTAGAAGCCGCACTCAAAAACAAATCCGCCTCGTAAGTTTCCCCGCGAATGATGTACGAACTGGTTGGAGCAGCGACCACTCTAAAGTCATCGAAAATAATGTCTTCCCCACCAATTCGGGCGAGGTAGTAACTCAACACCCGATTTTCGGAAAGTCTTACATCGTTGATGTACTTTCTGAAAATGGGCAAAACGGCCTGAAGTGGCATTCTGCTGAACATAAAATCTTCCCAGCTTTCCCGGGGAGAATCCGCATCTTTCCAGGCATCCGGATTCATGGCAATGGCCACTCCTTCAAATGGGTAATCTGCAAGGTCCTCTTCGGGTATAAAATCCAGAAAATCTTGCTCCGCCTGAAGCATTGTTTCAAGAAGTCTGGCACCTTCGTCTCCGGTTACAAGCACCCTGGAAGCAGCGTCAATATGTTTCTCATTGGCTATGACTCTTTTACCGTTTCTTTCGATCCAGCCACCGGCTTCCTCAATCATTTCTTCTACTACACCATTGAGGTATTCGACAAGTTCATCAGAATACTGGCGCACCTGGGGAGCCAATTCGACGTATTTGGCAAAACGTTCCGGTTCTCGTTCAGCGAGCTGCGTAATTCTTGCAGGAATTTCGCGATTTTCATTAGCCAACTGCAAATTGGACTGAACTAAGGACTCATCAACCAATTTAAAGGCATTAAATACTTCCGCGGACACATTGAGTGCCAACATTGCAGTTAAGACCAGATACATAATCGTGATCATTAACTGCCGCGGTTCCTTTGGTATGGACATGTTTAAATAATTTTAGTTTTAAAAATTCTATTTGCTTTCACTTCCGTCTCAAATGGGTAATACCGATTATAACAATTATCTCGGTCCTCCCATTGCATTCAAGATATTTCCATACACGCCATTGAGTGAACTGAGGTTCTTATTGACGGCAGCAATCTGCTCCTTGTAGGTTTTGGTATCTTCTACCGTTTCAGAAATGTGCATCATGGCCTCATTCATTTTATCGTAGAAATTGCCCATGGTTTTAATCTGGTCTTTTGTTTTGGAAAAGTCAACTTCCTGCAGGGCTTTCAACGAACCCATATTTTTAGAAATGGACTCCAATTCGCCCAACATACCGCCCAATTGTTTTTCAACCACTTCTCCATCCAGGGCTCTTCCGCCACCGGCAGATGATTGAACCAAGGGTGAAAGGTTGGAGTGGTAATTGTCCAATCCGGGATACAGTTTTTCCCAGTAGTAATCCTGTTGAGGAGGTAATACACCGAGGAAAGCAAAAATAAATGCCTCTACGGACAATCCTATGGTCAACATGAGGTCACCACCCGGCCATGCCATGATTTTGTAAAGAGCTCCCAACATTACAGCTGCAGCACCCAGACCAATAATCAGATTCTTGAAATACTTAAACCAATTCGACTTATAAAACGCCATTATTAAACAGTTTTGATTAAGATTAAAAAAATAGTTTATAAACACTTCCGGCTAATGTTGACATTGCAACAATCTCAACAATACCCTGAAAAAAATTCAAATTTGTTATTCTGTAAATTAGCTGTCAATTACTCCTCTGTCCTCTATTAAAAATCGTCCATGGATCTTCCAAGGAAAGTCAGTACATTTCGGAAACCTATGTACGACTTGGTCGTATCCTGGTATTCCCAGGTTCTGGTTCCTGTCTGAAGGTAGTAACCGATGTCTTTCCAGGATCCTCCTCTCACTACTTTTCTCTTGTAGGCTTCGGGGTCGTCGGGCATAGCATCGTATTTAACATCCGGGCTCAAATCGTGTATAAACGAGTAGGAATTCGGGAAGTAAGCGGTTTCTGTCCACTCGGCGACATTGCCCACCATATTGTA
>SKYC01000408.1 GCA_007128085.1 Saprospiraceae bacterium
CATGCCAATGCGGTTCATTTCCCCAACGACTTCTTTGCCGAAGTCAGACAAGCCACCGTGAAGGGCTCCTTCCGGATCGGTTGAAGAATCACAAAATTGGTTGTTTCTGGTATGACTGAGGCCGATATACCGCGCTCCCAGGTCGTACATCTCCTGTACGCGGGAGAGTTCGTAAGCGAGTGCAAAGCCGTTCTCCAGCCCAATATAAGCTGCGTGTCTGCCTTCTTCTTTCAGATTGTAAGCATCCTCCGGACTCAATGCAAGCCCCACCCAATCGCTGTGTTCATCGACCATTTCGTGAATGAGATCAAAGGTCTCCAACGCATTCTCATGGGCCTTTTCCATATTCCTTTCAGTTATTTCCACCTGTGGAACGTAGACCACAAAAAAAGCGGCATCCAGTCCGCCCTCAGTCATTCGCGGAAAATCAACTTTTCCACCACCGCGGCGCGGATCGTGGCGCTCACCTATATTAAAATCATCCCTTCCGAGACGCATGGGCGTATCCAAATGAGTGTCCAGTGTCAGAACATTTTGATGGATTCGCTCTACCGGGTCGGTTTCAATTGCCTCGGTTTCGACTTCTTCCGGTTCCGATTTTTCTTCGACCTGCCCTCCACAAGCCAACAGGCCGCTGAGGGTAAAAAACAAGAGAATACTGAGTCGGTTTCTGTAAAAAAGATTCTTTAATTGCATTTTTAGGAATTTGTATTTCTGAATGGCCATCGACCCATCCAATGAAAGGAATAATCCAAAGGTAGCAAAATTTTAAAAATCGGGAACCCATCCCGAGACCGGTTTAAGTCATTCTTCGTTAAAATGCGGCCTATTTTTTAGTGAATTGCAATTGCTGTTGTACCTTTGAAACAACAATTGACTCAAACCGGATGATCAAAAGATCACTCATTACAATGTGGCTACTGGGTAGTTTTTTCCTGGGAGAAATCAGGGCTCAGGTAGAACCTATGTCCGCGACCGGACGTGCATCGGCCAACTGGGCTTATACCACAACCGGCATACAATCCTCTTTTTCAAACCAGGCCGGACTGGCCAACCTCCAGGGTTTTTCTGCTTCCGTATACGCTGAGCAGACCCACCTGCTCCCCGAGTTCAAAAACATCGGCCTCTCTCTGGGCATTGGCACCGGAGTCAATTCAGGACTCAGCCTCAATTTCACCAGCTATGGAATTGAGGAATTCAGACAAAACAGAGTCGGTCTCGGCTACGGTATGAACCTCAGCAATGATTTTCAACTGGGTGTTCAAATCGATTGGTATCAGACCAGCATTACGCAGTACGGAGAAAACAGCCAGCTTTCTTTTCGCCTCGGGGGCATTTACCGGATATTTTCAGACCTCAGCCTGGGAGTTCACATTTCCAATCCCCTCGGACTTGAAATCAGTGAAAACCATCCCATACCCTCTCTGTTCAATTTTGATCTGGCCTGGAGGATTTCTTCCCAACTCACAGTGGGAGCGGGCATGGTTAAAGATATAGATCACAAAGCGGGTGTCAAGGGTGCCTTGCACTACGACATTCACCCCAATTTCACTCTGATGATGGGCGCGTTGAGCAATCCCACCAAATTGTCCTTTGGAGTGGCTTTTTCTTTCGGAGACTTTGGCCTCCAGTCAGCGGCTACTTATCACCAATATCTGGGATTCAGCCCTGCAGCGGGTTTTAGTTACGAGAGAAAAAATGATTGATACCCCTGATTGTAGGATGAGATAAATTTATGCAAAGTTTCCCCAAAAAAACATCTGAATGAAGACCACCCTTGTATCTGCGACCTTGAAAGAAATTGCCCCCACTCTTCATTTTCTGGAAAGAGAAGCCGAAAAAACTCAAGCCTTTTCCTACAATTTTAAAGGCCTCCAAATCCAGGTCCTAATTACAGGAGTGGGCTTGGTTGCAACCACCTATTCGCTGACCAAGTACCTGCAGCATCAGAGCCCAAGCCTGATGGTTCACCTCGGTCTGGCCGGTGCATTCAATCCGGAACTTTCATTAAAAGAAGTGGTTCAGGTGGAACGCGATCGTTTCGGTGACATTGGAATAGAAGAATCGGACGGCAAGGTGGCTACACTTTTTGAAACCGGGTTCGCCCCCGAAAATGAGACGCCTTTCACCCGGGGGATATTGATTAACCCACAAGCCGGGAATTTTCTCCGCCGCGTCGAAGGCCTGACCAATGCCAAAACCACCGGATCGAAATACACCCTCGATCGGATGAAAGAAAAATACCCCAAAGCAGAAGTGGAAACGATGGAAAGTGCGGCCTTTTTCTACGCTGCCCTGCAGGAAAACGTGAAGTTTTTATCGGTCCGCGCCATTTCCAATTACGTGGAAGAGCGAAACAAAGAAAAATGGGAAATGGCGGCTGCCATTGAAAACCTCAACAAAACCTCAATCGAAATGCTGCTCACCCTCTCCGTATAACTCAAAATAGGATTCCGCCAGCATCAGCATCTGACTGTAGGAAGCTACACCTTCACTCACGCCGTGCGCCCTCAGGTAAGTATGGTACATCCTCCTTTGCAAGCCGGAAAACCAATCGGGGTAGCGGTCTCTGTGTCGGTAAATCGATTGCAGATCCTCACGGATCTCTTCGGGCAGTGATTCCTCGATAAATTCTCTGTACCTGTCCCCATCCAGAGAACGAGCAGCTCTGGCTATGTGGCGCCAGAAGGTGAGACCTCCTGAATAATTGATAAAGGGATCTTCTGCCCGAATGCAGATGAGCAGAGCGAGCAGATTGCAAAACCCCTCGTCCGTAAACCCGGCTCCATGGCCCATTTCGTGGGCGGAAGTAAAGGGAATCTGCAGGGGATGCAAACCGGGGTCGATGGTCGATTCACCGGTAAAGGGAAAATACATGCCCGCAGTTCCGTTTCTCAGCAATATCCCATGCGGTATCCAATGTCTGAGTGGCATATGCTGAAAGGAGGGGTAATTGTGAATACCCAAAAAATCATTCAACCCATCCACCAGAATGCCGTAGTCCACCCGATGAGCAAATAAGTCCTCCTCTGTCCGCATTCCACTTTCAGAAAGCCGTTGGCGCTGAAGGCCAATCAGTCCGGTCCAGTCCTCCAACAGCTCAAACACCCGCTCCTTTTCCACAGCGGTGGTATTCAGATTCAATCGTTCGACCGAGGAGGGTCGCAGATAATTGAATCCCCAAACCCAGTAGAAAAAGCAAATAGCGATTAAAATCACTTTGGCCAAAAACAACAGCGATTGCCAACCTCTATTCCACAGCTTCAGAGAGGAGTTGCGAAAAATACTGAGGAGGCGCCACAGCACCCAAAAGGTGAAAGCGGGAATGAAAAACCAAAACAAGGGGAAGGGAAAAGCGAAGCTGAGCGCATTCATACTGAGCCTGACAGATGGGAACACCCACTGGCCGTAGAATTGCTCGTGCCATTCCGGTGAAAAGAGCCCCGCCAGAAAGACAGCGAAAGTAAAAATACCCACCCAAACCAGATTTTTATTTACAGGAATGCCCATATTGAAAACTAAACCGCATCTAAAATTGTATTATTTTTGCAATGTATTTAAATAAATCAAAAATTTAGCAAATATGGCTTTTGAATTCACAGACACAAATTTTTCAGAAACTGCATTGGAAACCGATTCTCTTGTAGTTGCAGACTTTTGGGCAGAATGGTGTGGCCCATGTAAAATGATTACGCCGATTATAGATGAGTTGGCCGACAAATACGAAGGCGAAGTCGTTATCGGCAAAGTCAATGTGGACGACAATCCACAGGTGGCGAGTAAATACTCCATCAGGTCGATTCCCACTATTCTGTTGATCAAAAACGGAGAAGTTGTCGACAAACACGTAGGTGTCATTTCCAAGCAGGCATTGGCAGATAAAATTGAGGCCAACAAATAAGGCTTTGAGAAAAATACCCTTCATTGGTCAAATATTATGAACCCTTGCATAGTTTCTAATGCAGGGGTTCATCTTTATCACCTCTGTTATCAGGCCAAATCGACAACCAAATATTTATGAGTTATTTTGACAAATTTGAATTGAGGGAATTGAGTCGTCTTGATTTGCTCGCCAGAGAAGTTGTGGAAGGCTTCATTATCGGCCTCCACAAAAGTCCTTTTCACGGTTTTTCGGTGGAGTTTGCAGAACATCAGCTCTACAATACGGGCGACAGCAGTAAAAACATCGACTGGAAGGTCTACGCCCGAACCGACAAACTTTTTCTCAAAAAATACGAGGAAGAAACCAATTTGCGATGTCAAATTGTCATTGACGGATCTTCCTCCATGCACTACCCGCGTTTTAAAGCCGGAAAAAAACTAGAACTCTCCAAATTTGAGTTCGCTGCTCTCGGAGCCGCTTCTCTAATGAATCTACTTCGTCGCCAAAGAGATGCTTTTGGCCTGACCGTTTTTGACGAGTCCATAAACGCCCATTACAAGCCGAGATCCAATCACACGCACTACCAA
>SKYC01000176.1 GCA_007128085.1 Saprospiraceae bacterium
ACTTTGCCCTTTTTGCCTGTTTTTCCAATTGTCCGAGATTCTGCTCTATTTCGAACAAGAGATCCTGAACCCGTTCGAGATCCATTTCGGAGGAACGCAGCTTGTTCTCGACCTCTTTTTTTCTTTTTTTAAATTTTGAAATTCCCGCTGCCTGTTCAAACATTCTCCTGCGGGCGTGGTCGTTGTCCTGTAAAATATCGTCGACCATATCCAGGGCGATGATGGCGTAAGAATTAGAAGCTATTCCCGTGTCTGCGAGTAGTGAGACAATGTCTTTAAGTCGGCACGCTACCCCATTGAGGCGGTATTCGCTGTTTCCATTGCGGTACAAGTGTCTGGAGATTTCAACTTCCCTGTACTCAGAGGGCAGGATTCCCTTATCGTTTTCGAATATGAGGTTAACGCTACAAGCGTTGGCGGGTTTGCGGCTTTTGGAACCATTGAACAAAACATCCGACATTTTATCGAGCCGGAGTCCGGTCGTTTTGTGTTCGCCCAATACCCATCTGAACGCATCCACGATATTGCTCTTTCCCGAACCATTGGGACCGACTACACCCGTTACGTTTTCGCTAAAAATCAGGGAGGTAGGTTGTCCAAAACTCTTAAAACCTTTAAGTTCGATTTTCTTCAATCTCATTGCAGGGCAAAAATAGGGAATATTTTAGCTTTTGGAACCGAATTTTTCTTTTAATACTGTTGAGTCCAAAAAAATCTCTATGTATACTGCTATCTATTTTAGCACTCCTCAAGCAAACCATATCGGTTTATAAAAAACCAGCAAAAGGAAACTCAATTTTGATGCTGATTGACATGCAAAACGAAAAGGATTGTCAGGAGGGGAATTAAAAAACGAATTTAGTTGTCAGTCGAATGGCCAGGTTTTTGGAAAATGTAGGCAGTGAGTAGGGTCCCATTCTGTAGTAGACACCCAATCCCAGGGCGTCGTATATTCTATTGACCTCGACTCCACTTTCAAAATACCCGCGGGAGGGCGCCTCCGGGTCGACACCGGAGTGGAGGGATTCATCGATATTGAGGTCTCCCCACAAAGTCCGCAACACTACCTCGAGGTGTGGGGTATTTTTAACATCAGGACTGAACAAAAGCGATGAGAAGTCGCACCTGAGCAAAAGCATCAGGTAATGCTCTGAATGGAACTCTCCCGGCCGCATGGTTTCAAAAGAACTGTTGTCGGAAGCTATGATCCGATTGAAAAAGCCCCTTCGATCAACAAAATTGTATCGCCCGCTAAAGAGTAAAAAATAAGGCAAATTTTCTCCGAAGAGCGCTCCACCCGTTAACTCAGCAGAAATGCGACCAAAAGCAGGCATGGAGTGCGCCCACAACATCGAAGCCGAAACCCTGCTAAAATCAAATTCCCCCTTATACAGCCCCTGAAGACCGTGCTGATAACTCAGGTAAAAACGCGGAAAAGTATGATTGAGGTTTTGTCGTCCTCTGACCCCTTGAAAATAACGGTCACCGGGAGCAAAAGAGGCATCGAAGCGGAAATAACTCAGTTGAAATTCGCTGACACTCTCAGTGTCTCCATCAATCACAAAGCGGTAATCCTCAAAAAGTTCCCTGTGATCGATATGAAAACTCAGCCGACTTTTCAGATTAGCTCGCGGGTGGAATTCAACACCGGAGTACCATTGGTTGCTCAGGTGGTAATTGGTCAGAAAAAAGGACCGCCAATTGTTGTCCATCCAACCCCGGCTTTTCCGGAAGAAGTAAGAACTCCCTGCGGTCTCCTCTAACTCCCGCTCAAAACCAAGTATCCATTTCAACTGATAATCCTCACTCATTACCCACACTACATCACCACCAAGTTTGTGGTTTTTGTCCCGAAACCCATATCCATACCATCCGCCAATTTGGATGGCACTGCTGAAATTGTGATTCGTCCTAAACCCCGCCCCCAGCCTAAGTCCTTCAAAAACATTCACCCTCAGCAGGCGATTGATTTTCAAATCCACCATCCCCAGGCTGAGTCTTCCTGAAAATAAATTCACAATCAAATCAAACCGCTCATCAAATTTATACTCCTGTCCTAGGCTGTCCAATATTTTATAGGTTTGAAGATCAACAGAATCGAGGGGTGTATGGCGGTAATTGTCCCAGAAATGATCATCCCGTTGGCCCGCTTCCTTATTGAGAAGAACATCCACCGGCCCCATCCGGTTGCCCTCAGTGGCCAGCCCTACTTCTATACTATCCAGATAAGTCCTCACATTGAGCACCAGATCAGAACCCTTTAAATCCGGATCCATTTGAAACATATTCAGGCTGAAATCGGTATTCAACTGAGTGGGAAACCAGTGTTCATTATTCACCTTTCGGTATTGCTGTCGTATGGAGATGTCCAGGTTGACCGGTTCAGGCATATTGGAACTCAGGGCATTGGCTTCCTGCCGAAAGGCCGGTTCGGCAATCACATTTTCGAGTGCAAAGTCCGGAACCCTGATGTACAACAGGCCCTCCAAAGCCGGAAAGTTGCGGCCCTTCACCGGGTAATAGGCCACGACGTAGGTCGTATCCGTGGGTTGCTCATGCAAAATGGTATCCCGCATGTGGAATTCGTAAAATCGCTCAGAATGACGACTGATTGGACTTTTATAACTCACCCCTGCAAGTTGAAATTCGGATTCGTAAAATGAAAAAGACTGCAATTCAGTTCCAATCAGAATGAAGTAAGGATTTTCAAAACCGGAGGTCTGCGTTGCCAGTATTTCTTCCCGACTCCTGGAAGGTCTTCTAAATGTCCGCTCAACAACGGACTCACTCATAAAGATATGCTGAGACCTGAAAAATTTCATGGCTACATTCAGGTCACTGGTATCGGGCTGTGTTAGAGCTTCCACCCTAAGTGTTGAATCAAAGTCCACTGAAACCCACATTTTATTGTACGAAAGGTATCGAAATGAGGGGTAATTTTCAGGCCTGTGTTTGTCTCTTTTCTCAAAAACACCGCGAATCAAACGATGAGCGGGGTTCTCTCCAGCATGCACGACTACCTCCTGAAACTCCACGGGGTTTCTCTCCAATTTAATTACCAAATCAGACAGATCTGACAGACTATCCACATCCACCCTAAAGGAAAAATAACCGACATAAGAAAATCTGAGGTTGCGCACTTCCACCGTTGCTGTCCAGTCAAATTTTCCGTCCAGATCGGCCACTGTTCCGGTTTCTCCATTGTTGATGGAAATGTGAACAAAGGGCAAACCCTTGTCACTTTCAGCGTCCTTTACCACACCGCTGATGGTTGTTTGGCCGAACAACATTCCCTGTCCCAGGTAGAAGTACAACAACATCATCCAAACCAGGAAAACTCCCGATTTGGCAGTTGAAGAAGTGAAATAGGTTGATAAATTCACATCACCTAAAAATGGGGTTTAAAAAAGTACCTGATCCCAGGATCTTAACCCAGATTAAAATAAATTATTTACGTTTTCCGGAGGTCTGCCTACTTCTGCCTTATCGCCCTTCACCACCACTGGTCTTTCCATCAACTTTGGATGCTCGACCATGGCTTGAATAGCATCGCTATCCGATAGCTTTTTGCCCTTGTAATTTTCCTTATAAATTTTCTCCGTTTTTCTCAACAACTCATTGGGAGTCATCTTTAGCTTTTGGCATATCCCGCTCAACTCATCTGCTGAAAGCGGTTCCTTCAAATACTCAACAACTGTGGGTTCAATTCCCTTCTCTTTTAAAAGATTCAGGGTTTCCCTGCTTTTCCGACAGCGCGGATTGTGATATATGGTATAACTCATTGATTAATTTTTAAAAAAACAAAGCGGGTCCGGCGGTTGGTCTATGAAATAGAAGCCCGGACTCTCCGGCAAATATAAAAAAATAGATGACGGGCATAAAAAATATTTATCAAATTTGCGGTTTTCTGTTGGCTGCTGGCCTCTGGCTGCTGGATTTCGACTATCCATGCTTTATAAGTTCATATTTGGAGTGGTCCATTTCATCATTCTCTGTGTCCTTACCGTCAACCAGTTGCCGCGCTCCCTCGCCAATGAATTGTCGTCCCACCCCCAATGAATTACAGCGCCCCCTCACCAATAAATTGGGAGCACGGCAACTGGTTGGTGGGGGTCCACAGCAATTAAATGGTGAGGGGGCAAGCGTGTCCTCTGTGTTGAGCTCCATCCATTGCAAAAAACCAGGGAATAGATTTCACACCTTTAACGAATGACAATTTAACATTTCATAACTCATTGATTTACTATATATGAGTCCACTCCGAATTCCTTGTTTTAGAGTTGCGATTTTGGGTTAAATGTTTAAGAATTCAGAATTTTAAAAAATCAGGAAAAAACCTTCAAATACGATTTCTGATACCCCGTGAGTAATCTGAGAGCAAAATCAAGGAAAATAATCAAATTTTGAGTGATTTTTCTTTCAATTCGTTTGAAATTCACGTAAATTGCTCTTGATAAGACATAGTAGTG
>SKYC01000368.1 GCA_007128085.1 Saprospiraceae bacterium
CGCCTACAAATTATTTTTTTACAAAAAAAAGATCAACTTATGCTGCCGCCAATTAATTTTCAAAAATGGATAGACGACAATCGCCATTTACTCAAACCGCCCGTGGGCAACAAACAGGTCTACCTTGAAAACGAAGATTTTATCGTCATGGTGGTCGGGGGGCCCAATGGGAGAAAGGATTATCACTGGGAAGATGGAGAAGAGTTGTTTTATCAGCTTGAGGGAGACATTACCGTAAAAATCATTGATGAGGACGGAAAGAAAAAAGACATAGAAATCAAAGAGGGAGAAATGTTTTTACTCCCGGCGAGAATACCTCATTCTCCACAGCGACCTGCCAATACCATCGGCCTGGTTATAGAGCGCTACCGACGAGGCGATGAGGTCGACAAGTTGATGTGGTTTTGCGAAAACTGCGGCCACCAACTGCACGAAGATACCTTTGAAATGAAAGACATTGTCAATCAATTGCCACCGGTCATCAATAACTTTATGCAAAATGAACAGTTGAGGACCTGTGATCAATGTGGAACCGTCATGGAAAAACCCTGACGACTGAATTTACTGAATGGACGGAAAAATTTATTTTGCCGCTGACTTTCACCTGGGACTGGACGGCCCCGACTTTACAAGCAGGCAGCGGGAAATCATCATTTGCAATTGGTTGAGCGAAATCAGTAAGGATGCCCGGGAGATTTTTCTTTTGGGCGACTTATTTGATTTTTGGTTTGAGTACAACAAAGTCGTCCCCAAAGGCCACACCCGCTTTTTGGGCAAACTGGCAGAACTCTCTGACGCCGGAATTCCCATTACCATTTTTACCGGAAACCACGATTTGTGGATGTTTGGTTACTTTGAAGAAGAACTCGGCATTCCCGTAAAAAAGAAACCCATTTTCAGGAGCTGGAACAATAAAAAGTTCCTGCTCGGACACGGCGATGGACTGGGACCCGGTGATTATTCCTACAAGCGATTGAAAAAGATTTTCACCAACCCTCTCTGTCAGTGGATGTTTGCCCGCATTCACCCCAATTTCGGAATCCGCATGGCCAATTTTTGGTCGGCCCAAAGCAGAAAAAAATCGGAACGACCCGAATTTTTGGGAAAAGAGAAAGAATGGTTGATCCATTACTGCGAAAACCAATTAAAGGAAAAACCGGAAATGGATTACTTTATTTTTGGCCACAGGCATCTGCCCATTAAACAATTGCTAAGCAACGGAAAGAGCTATTATTTCAATACGGGGGAATGGATTGGTCAATTCAGCTATCTCGAATTCGATGGGCAGGCGGTTCGCTTAAAATTTTACAAGCCCACATCGGAATAGCCGCCAACATCTCCTACCAATAAATGAATGGCTAAAGGCGTTTAGGTACAGACGAATAAATACACAAAACTACATGATTTCGCCTGCGAGAAACTTCTCGAGAAGCAACAGCACCCTTAAACAGATTCCGGGTCAACACCCGGTTGTGAAAATTTGAGTTTATGATAACATCCGGCCGATTGATTTTTGTCCTGTTGGTTTTTTGCGGGTGGTTTTCACCGGCTGCAAGTCAGTCTGATGCTAAAATACTCTTCGGGCTTGAGGTTGAGGCCAAACAAGCCGCAGTGGATGTACTCGAGAATTTTTATCTGCTAGACCGGGAAAATACGTTTATAAAATACGATCGCCGCGGAACTCAGTTGGCCTTTTACAACAATCACAGACTGGGAACACCGGGCCATTTTGACTTGAGCAACCCCCACAAAATATTGCTTTTTTACCCCGAACACCAGGTGATCGTTTTCCTGGACAGGAATCTGACAGAAGTGACCCGGATTGATCTCAACCAACTGGGAATGCCCGATATCATCTCAGTTGCCATGGCCAACGACAATCAAATCTGGGTGTACGACGAATTTGAACAACTACTGAAAAAAATTGACAACGATGGTACTTCAAGGGCCGTGAGTGAAAACAGTCATTCTATTTGGGGAAAAGCGTTGAGGCCTGAAAAACTGATAGAGAGATACAACCAACTGTTGATGTTCGACCCGGTCCACGGTTTGTTTTTATACGACAATCTCGGCAACCCTGTGGCCCACCACTCTTTGTCCGACTTTAAATCCGCTGAATTTATCAATCGGCGCAACTTATTGCTCGCACACAATGACGGCCGATATTTTACCTTTTCGCTCAGTTCCCAGGACCTGCAACCATTGAAGTTGCCCGATGCAATCGAAAAGCAGCATCCGATACATATTTCCATTAAGGGAAATCACATCGTTGTACTCTCGGAGAAAAAGATGTCGGTGTATCGAATTAGATAGTGTAAAAAAGATACGATAAATCCGGTGACTTCGAGAGCCCTTAGAATGGTCAGGGACCACCTCAGCCACCGACTTAGAGGATGTAAATAAGGAGTTTTTTTTCAATGACCATCCACAGGGGTAGGTACTAAAAACCAACTCTTTGTCAACACTCGCAATCCGGATTAAATGGTCATCACGTCGGTTTCCTTGGCATCGATAACCTCATCCACCTTCGCACTGTACACTTTGACGAGTTGCTGAATTTCGGCTTCTTTCCGCTTTCCCGCATCCTCCGGAAAACCGTCTTTCACTTCCCTTTTCACTATATCCATTAACTTTTGGCGGGTGTTGCGGATCGAGACCTTTGCATCCTCGCCAAGGGTTTTAATGTGCTTGACCAAATCCTTTCGGCGCTCCTCAGTCAATGGTGGGATACTGATTCTCACCAACTCACCATCGTTCATGGGCGTCAGTCCCAGATTGGCTTCAAAAATAGCTCTTTCAATGGGTCCGAGCATGGATTTTTCCCAGGGTTGAATCGTTATGGTTTTGGAGTCGGAAGTCCCGACATTGGCCACTTGATTCATTGGGGTTGGAGTTCCGTAATAATCGACCATCAGAGAGGAAACCATGGCCGGGGCTGCTTTCCCCGTCCTTACTTTATTCAATTCACTGCCCAAATACTCCAGGGCCTGCTCCATTTACTTTTTCCCTTTTGCGATGTTTTCATCTATACCGCCATTCATCTTAAATCTGTTTTAATGAGCTCCAAAGTTAGTAAATTTATCGACTTTGCATATAACGAAACACTAAATAAAGAAGCATAACGAGGCTGGACAATGCTGCGGCAACGTACGTCATGGCCGCCCACCACAATGCTTTTTTCGCTCCGGTCTGCTCCCCCGCGGTTGTAGTACCACTGCTTTCCAGCCACGCCAGCGCGCGATTGGAGGCATCGAATTCAACCGGCAGCGTAATCAGGCTAAATAAAGTCGTACAAGCAAATGCAATAATAGTAATCAACAGCAATTGCGGGAAAGTACCCATAAACAAAAGAGCGGCCAACAGCAAGTACTGCTGCATGCCCGAAGCCACCTGAACTATTGGCACAAGGGCAGATCTCATTTGCAACATAGAATAAGCCGTTGCGTGCTGGACAGCGTGCCCGCATTCGTGAGCAGCAACAGCTGCTGCAGCGATACTCCTGTTGTTGTACACCGACTCACTCAGACTTACCGTTTTGGTCGCGGGATTGTAGTGATCGGTCAAATATCCCTTCCCGGCCACAATCTTTACATCGTGTATATTATAATGTCTGAGCATTTCTGCCGCTACCTGTGCACCCGTCATTCCATTTCTCATTCCCACGCGACTGTAGTGTTGAAATACGGATTTGAGTCTGCTTTGAACCGCATAACCAACCAGGGAGAGTAATCCCGCTATCACAATGTACATCATATATTCTCCAGGCATAATTCTGTTTTTGTATTTTAGAAATTCAGTTTGGCTTCAAAAAGTTTCCAGATTATCGATCTTTATAATTTTTCTTTGCTTCTCAACCATTTGATCAATCTGGGAGTATTACCCAACGCTATTTAACCGCAAAAATAATCCCCTTATTCCCATTTAAGGCATTTAGATCCGTGATTTTCCACCTCTATGTAGTGGCAGGCACTACACTCTTTCTATGCGTTTGAAATCTTGTCGAATCCGGTGAAGGGAACCAACACCTCGGGTATTTGAATCCCCGAATCCGTCTGATTGATTTCCAGAAGGGCTGCTAAAATTCTCGGCAATGCGAGAGCGCTTCCGTTCAGCGTGTGTACCAGTTTGGCTTTGCTCTGCTGGTCGGATTTGAATCGAATCTTCATCCTGTTGGACTGATATGTTTCAAAGTTGGAAACGCTACTCACTTCCAACCATTTTTTCTGCGCAGCAGAATACACCTCAAAATCAAAAGTCAAGGCAGCCGTGAATCCCATATCGCCCCCGCAAAGACGAAGAATACGATACGGCAAGTTCAGTTTGTCGAGTAAGCCCCTGACATGGTCCAGCATTTCCTCCAGGAGTGCATAAGAATTTTCCGGATGCGCCAATTGAACGATCTCCACCTTGTCGAACTGATGCACCCGATTGAGTCCCTTGACATCAGCGCCATAAGACCCGGCCTCCC
>SKYC01000081.1 GCA_007128085.1 Saprospiraceae bacterium
ACATATCAATACGCCTCTATCACCCACGGGGTTTTGCGGATCGTCGATTGTGGCGATTACAATTTCTCCGTAGCCGTCACCGGTCAGGTCTGCGATGGCTATAGGGGTTATTCCCCAGTAGCTCATATACGGCGTGGAAATGGTGCGTATCACCTCCCCAGTTTGTCCGTCAAAAATTAAAATATTCCGCGTGCCCAAGTCACTGTACCCTTCTGCGGACATGGCGATCACCTCAGGGTTCCCATCGTTGTTCAGGTCGGCCACCAAGGGAGCGGAATAGGTGGGAACATTTCCGTCCATTAAAAATTGAAGTTCTACCCCAAACTCCCCGGCTTCCGGTTCCACAAAACAATCCGGTGCGGGAAAATTAAAATAACCGTCGGTGAAGGTTTGGGCTTCCAGAATGGATAGGGATAAGGAAAAACTCAAAAAAAAGGTTAATAAAACACTTTTCAAGATAGCGAATCCGGCTTTGCAACTGGTATCAAATGTGTGCATGGGTATTTTGTAATACTAAAATTCATTTGCGAATATAGGTACTATCGTATAAACCCGGAGGGGTATGGGGTGGGTTTAAGAATTTTATAATTGCTGGAATGCAGAGCAATGTGTTTTGTGGAAATCCGTGGGGTTGTCAATCCCCAACTCGCTGCGCACCGACTGGTTGGCTATTTAGGTAAAACCCGGCGGATTTTATCATCAAATTATTGGATCTGATTTTGAATTTTCTCTTCCCCACACTCCCAACAAGCAATCCGTCCCCAACCCACCAACGAGTTGGGGGCGGAGCGAGTTGGGATGGATTTTTAAATCCAAAACTCACACACAAGTCAATATAGGACCGAGACATAGGTATGGTAAGAATATTTCTAACCTAGAAACTCGTTGGTGGGTTGGCGGGGGGCACGGCGAGTTGGGGAGCACAGAGGGATAGCGCCGAAAATACAGATCGATGTATTGAGTTTGACGAAATGTACACGCACGCTTCCTTTTTGAAAGGGAAGGCGCAATGAGCGTATTCAACTTGACTAATTATCCATGTCGAAATTTAAACTCTGCGAAAACTTTGCGATCTCCGCGGCTCTGCGGTAAACAAATTTTTCCCCAACCCTTTACCCATTTTTCCGCGAATCTGTTACCTTTGCCGTATTCTTATCAAGAAAGACTGAGGGACAAGGCCCTTTGACGTCTTGGCAACCTTCCTGATAAAGCAGTTTCAGGTTTCGGTGCCAATTCCTGGCTCCCAATTAACGGAGCGGAGATGAGAAAAAAGGATGAACCTTTCATTTTTTTTCTTCGGTCTTCTTGATATTTTTATAAATCTACTTTATGAAAAAAGCAAGGCTGGAAGAAGTCCTCAAAGAAAAAATACTGATCCTCGACGGCGCTATGGGAACCATGGCTCAGCGATACAAACTCTCGGAGTCCGACTTCAGGGGTGAGCGTTTTAAAAACTGGCCCACCGACTTGCAGGGAAACAACGATCTGCTGTCCATTGTCAGGCCCGATATCGTGAAAGAAATCCACTCCGCCTATCTCGAAGCGGGAGCGGATATGATTGAGACCAACACGTTTAGCAGCACCAGCATTGCTATGGCGGACTATCAGATGGAGGAGCTGGTCACCGAGCTCAACATCAATGCGGCCAAAATTGCTGTAGAGGCCGCCGATCATTTCACCCGCAAGAACCCGGAGAAACCGCGGTACGTGGCCGGAGCCGTAGGACCTACCAATAGAACGGCTTCCATCTCTCCCGACGTCAACAATCCCGCTTTCAGAGGCATCACTTTCGATGAACTCGAAAAGGCGTATTTTGAACAGATTAGTGCCTTGATAGTCGGAGGAGTGGATGTGATTCTTATCGAAACCATCTTCGATACCCTCAACGCCAAAGCGGCCATCCGGGCAACCATAAAAGCCAATCGTGAGCAAAGGACCCATATTCCCATCATGATCTCCGGCACAATAACAGATGCCAGTGGAAGGACTTTATCCGGTCAAACAGTAGAGGCTTTTTTGATTTCTATCAGTCACGCTCCTCTACTCAGCGTAGGCCTTAACTGCGCGCTCGGAGCCAGTGAAATGCGGCCCTATCTGGAAGTCATGTCAGATAAAGCACCTTTGTTTATCAGTGCTTACCCCAATGCCGGGCTGCCCAATGCCTTCGGTGAATACGATCAGGGGCCCGAAGAGATGAAAATTCAATTACGCGATTTTCTCGACCGAAATTTGGTCAATATACTGGGTGGTTGTTGTGGCACCACTCCGGATCACATACGAATGATGGCTGAACTCGCGGATGGTTATCCACCCAGAGCTCTAAAACAAAAAGCAGTGAGCACCTATGGAATATAAAAAGAATGCAGAGGGATTTTATCAGAGTCCACTTTTACTGAGTGGGCTGGAGCCCCTGATCTCCAATGAACTACTCCCATTTGTAAATGTAGGGGAACGCTGCAATGTGACCGGTTCAAGAAAGTTCCTCCGGCTGATCAAAAACGAACAGTTTGAAAAAGCGCTTGAAGTAGCGCGCGAGCAGGTAGAAAACGGTGCGCTTATACTGGATATTAATTTGGATGAAGGCATGCTGGATGGCGTAGAAGCCATGACCCACTTTCTGCATTTGATCGCATCGGAACCGGACATAGCGAGAGTACCAATTATGGTAGATTCTTCCCGATGGGAAATAATAGAAGCCGGCCTAAAATGTATACAGGGAAAAGGAGTGGTTAACTCGATCTCTTTAAAAGGCGGAGAAGAGGAGTTCCTGGAACAGGCGCGTTGTATTCAGAGTTTCGGAGCCGCGGTGATCATAATGGCTTTTGATGAGAAGGGGCAGGCAGATACGTACGAAAGGAGAGTGGAAATATGCAACCGTTCGTATACCCTCCTCACCCAAAAATTGAACTTCACTCCTCACGATATCATTTTTGACCCCAATATTTTCCCGGTGGCTACGGGAATGGATGAACACCGAAACAACGCCCTTGATTTTTTCAGAGCCTGTAAATGGATCCGGACAAACCTCCCCGGAGCCCATGTCAGTGGAGGCGTCAGCAATGTTTCTTTTTCCTTTAGGGGCAATGACACCGTTCGCGAGGCCATGCATTCGGTTTTTCTTTATCACGGGGTAAAACATGGAATGAACATGGGCATTGTAAATCCCTCTACCCTCACAATTTACGATGATATACCGCCAAATTTATTACAACTGGTAGAGGATGTCATACTCAACAGAAACGAAGAGGCGACTGAAAATCTCATGGATTTTGCCAGGTCATTTAAGGGGGAACGAAAGACTGCAGAGAGGGATTTGCGATGGAGAGAGCAACCCGTTGAAAAAAGGATTGAAACGGCCCTTGTGAAGGGTATCATCGAGTTCATTGAGGAGGATGTGGAAGAGGCCAGAAAAAGTTTGGATAAACCTCTGGAGGTGATTGAAGGCCCACTGATGGACGGGATGAATGTAGTCGGCGACTTGTTTGGCTCGGGTAAAATGTTTTTGCCCCAGGTGGTAAAAAGTGCCAGAGTCATGAAAAAAGCGGTCGCCTGGCTGGAACCTTTTATCGAAAAAGAAAAACAAGAATCTGCCCTGGCAGCGGGCAATGGTGCAAGCACAGAAGCCAGCCACAAAGGGAAAATTCTTTTGGCGACGGTAAAAGGAGATGTACACGACATTGGAAAAAATATTGTCGCGGTAGTGATGGCCTGTAACAATTACAAGATTATCGACCTCGGCGTCATGGTTTCTCAGGATAAAATCATCCAAACCGCTGTGGACGAAAATGTGGATATTATAGGATTGAGTGGCTTGATCACTCCCTCTCTGGATGAAATGGTTTCTGTGGCCGTGGAAATGGAAAACCAGGGCTTGAAAATTCCACTGTTGATCGGGGGGGCTACCACCTCCAGGGCGCATACGGCTGTAAAAATCGATCCGAAGTACAGCGGAGCGGTTATCCATGTGTTGGATGCTTCAAGGGCTGTTCCTGTGGCCGGTAAATTGCTCCATAAAATGGATGCCATTCCTTTTGTAAGCAATACAAAGGTCGATTACGATAAAATCAGAGAAAATTTTTACCAGAAAAAAGATACCAAAAAATGGGTGAGTATAAGCCGGGCCAGAGAAAATAAACTGAGACTGGACTTTAACGAAAAGACCATCGCCACCCCCAAGCAGCCCGGAATTCATATTTTGGAAAATATTGATATAACTTCTGTCATTGAATATATTGACTGGACGCCCTTTTTCAGTACCTGGGAATTAAAAGGCCGGTACCCCAAGATACTCACCGATCAAAAATTCGGGCAACAAGCCAGTGCATTGTTTCGGGATGCAAAAAATTTATTGAGGGATATCATTGTTGGGAAAAAATTAAAAATTCAAGCTGTTGCGGGGATATGGGAAGCCCATTCCATCCATCACGAC
>SKYC01000166.1 GCA_007128085.1 Saprospiraceae bacterium
GAGAACCCCTGATGTGGTTTTTATTTACAGTCTATCTGCTGTTGTTTGCCCACAGTCCCAAAATACGCTCGTCTTCGGTTTTTACACACCCCATCAGCTGGTTGATATTTGTGCATCTGGGCTGGATTTTTTTTACCGTCATTTTCTCTGAAAACCATCTGATATCTGTCAAGTTCTTCCTGGCCAAACTCTGGTATGTGGGGGTCTTTTTCTTTTTTTTTTTTTTTTTGATCCGGGACAGAAATACACTTCACAATGTAATAAAAGTGGTCTTTGCGTCTCTGTTGTTTACGGCCGTTTTCATCTTTATCCGCCACGGAATAGAGGGTGGATTTACCTTCGCTTCCATTAACAGCGTGGTGGATCCCTTTTACAGAAACAAGGTCAATTACTCGGCTATTATTGCGGTCTTGCTCCCCTTATTTTGGTACCTGAGAACGACTTTGCGCCCGGGCAGTCGGTTTAAAATTTTTCTCACTGTGGCCATGGTCTTTTTGTTGATCGCACTGTATTTCGGTTACACCCGTGCCTCTATGATTGCCCTTTTGGCCGCTTTTTTCACGCCTTTTTTACTCAGAAAAAAACTGATAAAGCCCATTCTGGTAGCGGGCGTTCTCGCTGCAGGAGGCCTGACCTACTACATGTTTTCGGGAGAACGGTACCTCGAGTACGCCCCCGATTACGAGCGAACCATTTCCCATCACCAGTTTGACAATTTGCTGGAGGCCACCTATCAATTTGAAGATATTTCCACTATGGAGCGGTTTTACCGGTGGATAGCCGGGTATTATATGGTCGTGGAAAAGCCGGTAACGGGATTTGGACCCAATACTTTTTACGAAAACTACAAGCCCTACACGGTCAGAAGTTACGAAACCTATGTGAGCGACAACCCGGAAAAGTCGGGCATTCACAACTACTACCTGATGCTGATGATAGAACAGGGCATCGTGGGATTTTTAATTTTTTTCGCATTGATCACTGTGTTCCTGCTGCGTGCGGAAGCGCTTTACTTCAGACTCAAAGATCCTCATAAACGCAATCTGCTCGTCGCCATCACAGCTTCGGTGATCGTGGTCTTGTTGTTGCAATTGATGAACGACCTGATCGAGGTGGATAAGGTGGGTACCTTCTTTTGGTTGTGGTTGGCTCTTCTGGTAAAACTGGAAAGAGACTGGAGCGATTCGCCGGTCAGCCGATCGACTGAAAATAATCCGGCTTAGACGACCAATACCACTCTGTCGCTGTCCTTGTACTTTTCGTGAATGGTGGCTCCGATGCCCGGGGAGTCGGAAATCAGTTCCACTTTGCCGTCTTCAGCAACCGTGGCGCCGCCGCTGACGGGGTCTTCTGCCATCATGAGCGGACTGTCCATGTCGAAATGAACCACAATTTTATGGGCGAGTACGAAGTGAACGAGGGCCGTTATGGCCAGTCGGCTTTCGGAAAAACAACCCACTTGCACGGGAATTCCTGCTGCATCTGCTATGGCCGCTATTTTGGTCGCATTGCCGATGCCGCCCGATTTGGTGAGTTTGATATTGAAGTAATCACAGGCCTCATTTTGTACCAGGCGGATGGCATCCCGGTGGTCGAATAAACTCTCATCGGCCATGATTGGAATGGGGCTTTGGCTTCTGACGAACCTCAAACCCGCTAAATCACCGGCAGCAATGGGTTCCTCACAATGCTCTATGTTGAATTTTTCCAGTCCCTTTAAAACCCTGACGGCCTCGGAAACCGACCAGGCCTGATTGGCGTCTGTCCGGAGAGGAATATCACGGCCTATGGCGCCCCGGATGGCGGCCACTCTGGATATGTCCAATTCAACCGGACCCCCCAATTTGAGTTTGATCGATTGAAAACCCGCCTCGAGATAGCGGACCGCTTCCTCTGCCATGGCGGCCGGATCACCGACAGATACCGTCCTATCGGAGTAAAGTACACGGTCGTTGGATCCTCCCAGATACTGATACAGCGGCATTCCCGCAGCTTTCGCATTTAAGTCGTACAAGGCCATATCAAAAGCACTTTTTAGAGCGAGATTCCCCGAGAGCAATCCGTCCAACTCTTTCAATCGTACGGCTATTTCCAGGGGGTTTTTCCCAATCCATAATTTGGCGAGGATGGGAGCGAGTGCCATTTGTCCCTCCAGCATTTCTCCGTTGATGAAGGAATAAGCCGAGCACTCACCCTGAGCGGTGATACCCGTGTCCGTCGATAGTTCGATCAGTAAATTTTGCGCGTGCGTAATGGTTCCTAAACTGATGACAAACGGTTCTTTTAATCGCACCTTAAGAGGGTAAATCTTTATTTCTGTAATAACCATATTCGTTGACTTTTAAAGTTTTGTCGGTAATGTGCAGGGTAGGCAAATTGATATCGCCACTAAGAAAACAAAATCCCTCCGCCCCACCAAATTCTGTTTACTGTTTATCATTTTTTTCAAAATGGGGGCAGAAAAAATATACATCCGGATTCAACCGTATGGGAAATCACTTTTTATAGCTTTAAAAAACCCTCCATCATGCCTGAAGGTAGACAACGTACTTATTTTGGAAGTAATTCTCTTTGAACCACTGGTCGATGGGCGTTTTTTCCACATAGCTCCCCTGGGGCAAAGCCTTAATTTCTTCCTTTAGTAGTTCTCCTCCCTTCAGGCAAATGAGGCCGTTGGGGATGGAGTGATACTGTGGCTTGAGAATCAAATGATCGCTCCACTTTTTCAACTGATTCAGGGGAGCGACTGCTCTGCTGACCACGAAATCGTATTGCCCCTTGAATTCTTCGGCCCTGGCGTGTACCCCAAATACATTTTTAAGGTCCAATTCATCCGCCAACGCCTTGACTACTTTAATCTTTTTTGCCCGCGCATCGATAAGCGTAAAGTGGGTCTGAGGGAATAGAATGGCCAGCGGAATGCCGGGAAAACCCCCACCGGTGCCGAGGTCAAGTATCTGGCTGTCGGGCGCGAACTCGAGGTATTTCGCAATGGCGAGGCAGTGGAGGATGTGGTGGAGATAGAGGTTTTCAATATCTTTTCGTGAAATCAAATTGATTTTATCGTTCCACTCGCTGACCAGTGGCCCCAGTTTTCTGAAAGCGTCAATCTGTTCTTCACTCAGATCGGGAAAGTATTTTAAAAGGATATCCATAGTCGTTCAATCGTATTTATCACCAAATTTACTCCTTGCGAGTTCTACCATTTTCTTTACTTCCTGATCTCTGGAAAGAGGGAATATTAGCAGCACTTCTCCGGTATCTATCACGCCCATATCTTCCATGCCGACCATGGCGTAGAGTTTTCCCTCACTGCCTCGGATCAGATTCCCGCTGCTGTCTTTGGCAATCAAAGGGCTCGTTCCGGCACTGTTTTGATCCTCATCCTTTTCCGAAAGGCCGTAAATGGTATTCCAGCTGCCGAGGTCCGACCACCCAAAATCAGCGGGGCAAAGATAGACGCTTTCCGCTTTTTCCATAATGGCATAATCCACGGAAATGGAGGGCAACTCACCGTAGACCCTCGCCAATTCCTCAATATCGGGAGACCCTTTTCTGTAAAGGGTGGCCAGGGGGCGGTAAATTTCTTCTGCGTGCTCAAAAAACGCTCTTAAAATACTTTTTGCACTCCAGATAAAAATTCCGGAATTCCAGTAATAATCGCCCGAATCGACAAACTCATGGGCCAGATTTTTATCCGGCTTTTCGGTAAATCGCTCCACGCGGAAAAGTCCTTCCTCCGGAGCTCCTTTTTTGATGTAACCGTATCCCGTGTGTGGCGAATCGGGTTGTATGCCCATGGTGATGAGGGCATCTCTTCCCTCCGCAAATTGGACGCACTTCATTACTGCTTCACGAAAGGCCCCTTCGTCCTGGATCATGTGATCTGCAGGCGTCATGATGATGATGGCATTGGAATCCTGAAGGGATATCTCAAAAGCCGTCAGAGCAACAGCTGCAGCGGTATTTCTCATCATGGGTTCGGGAATTAAAACCCGGTCATCGGCTTTCAACTGTTCTTTGATTAAGTCGCTGTATTGTCGACCGCTGACAATTCGGATTTGATCCTCAGGTACGAATTTATGGAATCGCCGATGCGTTTCCTGTAAAAGTGATTGACCGCGGCCGAGGACATCTAAAAATTGTTTGGGCTTTGACTTTACGCTGGCGGGCCAAAATCGGGTTCCGGCTCCCCCCGCCATTATTGCTGCATATATATTCGACTTCATCGCCTTATTTTTTCTGCAAATATAAGGATGCACAGTGCTTTAAGTTTAGACAGAGTGGGTTTAGTTGAAAAAAGCTTTTGAGAAAGATAGTGAACTAAAATTGTATGCGCGTCGTTTAACGGAAAAGTCTTTGTACATAGGCCACTCGATTTAAATCGGATTGGCTGTAGGACAAGCAGAGGTTTTTATGTGAC
>SKYC01000375.1 GCA_007128085.1 Saprospiraceae bacterium
AGTTTATAGTGGATGGAACGGTCAACTTGAGAATTGTTGAAGTAAAAAAAGATTATTCTGTTTTTAAATTCCAATACATCCTAAAAAGAAACGATGTTCAATTGGAAAGAGCAATCCGAAGGGAAGTGGTCAGGTGTATTTACAAACTGACAACCCGCAAACCTTTTGAATACATTGACCCGGTTAACGAATCCAAGTTGTAATATTCCGGGTAGTTCCAGTACGAGCGTATCTTTTTTCTATTTAATTTCTGGCTACTTTTGTTTGCTTAAAGTATTGATTTTAGTGAAAAAGAATTAACTTTGCGCCGCTCAAAGCTTACTGGTCAATTTGTGGCTGATGTAAGTGATTATTTAATTTAAAATTTTTTAAAATGGCAGTAAAACTCAGACTGCAAAGAAAAGGAAGAAGGAAGCAACCCTTTTATCACATAGTAGTTGCCGATATCAGAGCGCCCAGAGATGGTCGTTATATTGAGAGAATTGGGTCGTACAATCCCATGACGTCACCGGCCACCATCCAACTCGATCGGGACCTGGCATTGGAGTGGCTCGAAAAAGGTGCTCAGCCCACACACACTGTAAGGGCCATGCTTAAAATGCAGGGCGTTCTCTACAAAAAACACCTCAAAAGAGGAGTTGAAAAAGGAGCGATATCTCAAGAGGAGGCCGATGCCAAATACCAGGAGTTTATTTCGGCCAAAGACGAGAAGATCAGAAAGCGTTTTGAGGAGGAGAGAAAGAGACAATTGGAGCACAATTTGAAATTGGCAGGATTGGACTCCAGCACACTTGCTGCTGTGGCGGCCGTTAAAGCGGAAGCCAAAAAAGAAGAGGAAGAATAATTTGTCAATTGTGCAATTATTCGTTCTTTAGATTTTGAGACCCATCCTTTAAAAGGAAGTAAGAGTTGAGGACCTGGTGAATATTTTCACCGGGTCTTTGCTCATTTATTCACTTTACCTGTTAAGTTTATAATTATGGAAAAATTAGCCAAAAAATTCAGAGACCAAATCGACCAGATTGGTGAGGAAATACAAAACTCTGACCATCTCGAAGCATTTTTAAATGCCGAAGATGAAGAAACTGAAATTGCTCATTATGGAGAACTTCAACAGGAGTACGAAGGGAAAATAAATGAAATTTATACCGAGGTTGCTGACGATCATCCACTGCAGTTGATTGAATTGGAAACACAACTACTGGATGAAAAGTACGAAGGCCTCTACATGCCCAGAATATTGGCATTTTCAGTTCTCAGAGGCGTAGTGAATGAAAATTACCGATATTTAAGACCTCAAGATCACCTGAGAAGTGTGTTTCTCGCACTTTCCAATTCGTCAAATTTTGAATTACTGACCAGGAGAATAGGACAGAGTATTCAAGTGGGTTTTGCATTGAGCAGTGAGATTTGGGTGACCAACCTGATCAATGAAATCGGGAACAAACGCGTGAGAAATTTCTTTTCTGCACAGCGGATTCTGAAGTACCGCGATGCATCTGAACGGAAGAAAGGACTGGAAAGCATGAGGAGACAATTTGAGGGGGTGAACTTTTATACCGCACAGTTTCCGGAATCTAAAGTTGAACTAAAAACGCTCTATCCGGATCTAAAGGAGTTTATTTTGCAGAGAATCATCCTGAAAAAGGACAACTCTATGCTCGCCAAACCCATAGTGGCCTTTGCCGGGAATAAAGACTTTCGAAAAGAATGGGAGTTTATGTACATCTTTGGACTGGTGATCAATTACTACGAACTGGACAGTAAATCCGAAAAGGTGTTGGCAGAAACCCTCAACGCCTGCCGCACCGAATTGGGCGACTTTGTAGATAATTACTTTGAGTTTTTGAGAGAGTTGTTGGGGAGTAAACGACTGACCATTAAGACGGATTGTGACCAACGCGTTTCAAAATTCATCGACCACTCGATTAAGGACCAATTCAGTGCCTATTACAATTTAATGGATACCATCAGAGAAAACGGGTACGAATCTGAAAAAACTCTGGCAGAAGTACAGAAGTTTTACTTTATGAACGAGGGACTTTCTACCATTAATGAATGCCTGAGACTTACTTTTTACAACCACTTTGAAAAAGAACTGGTCGGACTGAGCCCTGAGGAATACCCCAGCTATATCGAGTCTTGCAAAATGATTTCCCGCTATATCAATGTGTTCAACAATCAGGAGTTTAACCAAAGGGTGGGTGACGCTTCATTGATATACTTGAAAAAGCTCATCAAACATTACACAGATAAGCGATCTCGCGATTATCAAGATATAAAAAGATTCAGTACAGCGGTTTTTCTTGATTGGAAGTACATGAAAGAAAAAGACATAGCCAACCTCTTTAAGACCAAGAGAAAAAAGAAGGTCGTAAAGGACGAGGACTGATTGAACCCTTTTTTTCGCCGTTTAGCTATTCTCTGTTTCTGCGTCTTCAATATTCTTTAAAAACCTTTCTTCTCGCAAAAAATGGGTCGGCCAAAAGCCATCATTTTTCCACAAATTTATATCCTATTCCCCGGATGGAAATGAAATAAATGGGATTCTTTGGATCCGGCTCGAAGTACTTTCTAAAGGACAAAACAAAATTGTCAATCGTCCGCGTGG
The DNA here is from genome assembly GCA_007128085.1 of Saprospiraceae bacterium. Classification (GTDB taxonomy): domain Bacteria; phylum Bacteroidota; class Bacteroidia; order Chitinophagales; family Saprospiraceae; genus PWJY01. Next base: position 2,612 of record SKYC01000375.1, read on the forward strand.
AAGGGTAGACGTCATAGCCCCAAACAACTTGTAGGATTTGATTTCTCGATACTACCTCATTTTTTCTGTCTACCAGTAGTTTGAGCAACATGGCCTCCTTCTGTGTCAGTGTTATGGGACCTTTATTGGAGTCCGCTTCATGGGTCTTAAAATTGATGGTATAATCTCCGATTTTGTATTCGTCGAATTCGGTCGTAGACCTCGAGGTCGATGCGCGTCTGAGAAGGTTTTGAATGCGGATGGTCAACTCCTCGAGATCAAAGGGCTTGATCAGGTAGTCGTCACCTCCTTTTTTCAATCCCTCTACCCGTTCACCTGCAGTGTCTTTTGCAGTGAGAAAAATGATGGGAACTTCCTTGTCTCTGAGTCGAATTTGTTCACAGACAGCCAGGCCATCCATTTCAGGCAACATGATGTCAAGTATAATCAGGTCAAAGTGTTGTTGTTCAAAAAGCCTGAAACCCGATTTTCCATCCTCGGCAGTTACTACTTCGTAACCTTCCATCTCGAGGTTCATTTTCAATAGTTCCCTTAAGTGTTCTTCGTCTTCTACTAACAATAATCGGCGCATAATAATTATTTTAGCACTTGGTTTTTAAAATGAATAGTAAACACTGTTCCTGTCGGATCGTTGTCCTTTACTGAAATATTTCCACTCAGTGCTTTTACCATTTTTGAAATGATAAATAAGCCCAATCCTGTCCCCTTGGTCTTTCGTGTAAATTCAGACCCCAATCGGTAAAATTTATCAAAAACTTTGTCCTTCTCTTTGTCGGGAATTCCCATTCCGCAATCCGCCACGGTCAAAACCCATTGATTTGGCTTTTTAAAAATCCGCACCATCACCTTTTTTTCATCCGGAGAGTACTTAAGAGCGTTTCCTATGAGATTGATCAAAATCGTTTGTACTGCGAATTTATCGGTATATATCTCCCGTACATCACGTGCCACATCAATGTCAATAATGGCATCGGGAAACTTCAACCTTTCATTGAGGCGAATGGTATGAACCAAATCCTCTATGTTGAACTTCTCGGGATGGAGTTCATAGGGTTCCTCAAGTTTGGCGGCCAAAAGTAGGTTGTCAATCAAGTGACTCAGGCGCGTATTCTCTGAGAGAGCACTTCGACTGATCTTCTTTATTTGATCCCCGTTGAGATCGCGCTTGAGCAAAGTCTCTAAAGCCAGTCGCACACTGGCCACAGGGCTTTTTAATTCGTGACTGATGGACAGCAAAAAGTTGGTTTTGTTCCTGGAGTTCCTTATGATGCCGTTGTACCCCTTGTTGATCAACCAAAATCCAATGAATAAACTGATCACAAATACGAGGGACTCACCGAAGATCATAAATTGCCGGCGATCGTATCGCTCCTTAAGCTCCCGGTAATTTTCCTGAAGTGTAAATTGCTCTTCTGAACCGTAGGTGTCCTCTGCAATCGCAACAATCCTCAGATAGTCTTTTCTGGCCTGATAAGCCTCCTCATTCTTGTTGTTTAGCAACACTGTCCACCATGCAAATGCCAGGAGCATATATGCAATAACTACATAAGATAGGAGGCGGAGTCTGTTGTTCATAATTTAAAATGACAAAGTTAAAGAATTTTTGATAAGAAAAGTTTAAGAAACAGTCAAAAGAATTTCTAATTTTAATAATTTGTAACTCAACACTGCAAGACCTGCTAATTTTAATTGCATTTTCTAAACCTGATTAAAGCAAGTCATGAATGCCCTTTACAAAATCAACTAAAATTGTATCTTTGAACCGTGAAGTTGAAATCGCTTATATCGGATCAAATAA
>SKYC01000291.1 GCA_007128085.1 Saprospiraceae bacterium
ATGTTTACATCACCTCACCACTCTACTCCACGCTTGCCCCCGATCCCCAAAGGGGGAGAGTCAGCGCGCAGGTTTGATGTATATTTTTTTATACTTAAGTTTAGAAAACCCACCCTTTAGGAATGGGGCGAGGTTTTCGGTAATTAAAAACCCAGTGTCAAAGCAAGTTAGCACAAAAAGTGCTTAGATCAACCTCATTTTTTACCCCGAATTTATTAAAATCACAAACATTAAGTTTTAATTCGAGGCGATTAGCAAACGAGAAAATATCGCTGATTGGCTACATCCCGGATCAATAGGTCGCACTGTCCAGCTCTTCGAAAAAACCGGTCTTTTTGTTTTTCTTTACGTTGTCCCAGTCAAAACAACGACCGTTCATGGATATATAAACCCCCGGTTCCTTGCATTGAGCAAAGGCGATTGCACTGCCCAAATTGAAAAATCCGTCCGAAGAATTTCCGAAAGCATAGGGAACCATGGCCCCTGTGAGCACAATGGTTTTGTCTTTTAGCCCCGCTCCCGCAATTTTCCCCGCGGTTTCTACCATTTTGTCGGTTCCATGCGTGATCAATATGTGTTTGGCGGGCGATTTACTGCAATTAAATACCACGATATCCCGGTCTGCATCACTCATATCCAAACTGTCGACCAACATCAGCGTTTTGATATCGATTTGCAGGGTAGAGCGGCCGCGTTCAAACATATCGGGCAAATGGGTATTTTTAAAAAAAAGATCCCCGGTAATATAGTTGTAGTCTTTATCAAAAGTACCTCCGGTGACAAACACCTGGATCCATTCATCTCCTTTTTTGTATACTGACATATGGTCTTGCTTCTTTATATTTATCGGATAATTAAAAATGGTTTCGTCAACTTCTGTCCGCAAGCCTCCCAAAAGAAGTGGTAATCGCCAGCAGGTAATTGATCCAGAGAGATCCCTCCCTCTGCCCTAGAACCGTCGAGGGGCCCAAATACGGTTTTCCCCAGTTTGTCCACAATCCAGAAATCTCCGGTATCGCAGTGTGGGTGAAGGCTGTGTTGCAGTCTCAACTCCCCTGTAGTCGGATTGGGAAAAAGGTTCCAGTCCGGAAGCTCCCGATCGCTGACCGAGGATCCAATATCTTCTGCAGTAATTACCAATTGAGTGGGTAAACCCTCCAGCCCTTCGTTGTCGATGGCCCTTGTTTTTATTTCGTATACACCCGGCTCTGTTATATCCAGTGTATAGGTATAGGGTTGTCTGTCAAATTGAGCCACTGCTACATTTTCCATCTCGAGCACTAACTCACGGACAAACCCATCGCTGTCTTCTCCATTCATTTCCAGTTCCAGAGAAACGGGGAAGTCCGTTTGAAAAGTGGTGTCTCTTTCGGGATGAATAAAGTATGCGATGGGTTGCATATTCTCAAGGGCTGCGTCTTTGATAAAGATGTTATCGAGGTACAGCATATTGCCCCAGCCGGAAATATTATTAAAAGCCAGGGTGACGATATCTCCGGAAAAATCACTGATATCTATCGTCAAATCCCTCCACTCAGAACAATTGGCGGGTATAAATTCGCTGTTTCCTGTAGCCGGTGCAGTAGAGAGCTCAAACCTTCTCTCGTCAAAAACAATTCGACTGTCACCTGTGCAATTGGTTAGCTCCACCTGTAATCTATCGGCAAAGTCCTGATCGTAAGGCGCATAAGCAAGGCTGAAGTAAAGCGTGGGTTCCTCCATTTCTGAAAGATCAAAAACCGCGCTTAATGTGGAAGTCCTTCCGCGGTGGTCTGAGGTAAAATTATCCAATCTAATGGCCTTTTGATTGTAACAATTACTGCCCTCGAAATCCTCCCACAGAAGAGTACCCGAACCGCTGTCCACGTTTTCCCATAGGTTCACATCCAATCCATCCTCAAAAGATTCCACAAAGGGCTGCAATCCGGGTTCTATCTGAATATAATCTTCTATTCTTAGCGTATCTGAACCCAGATTATTGGTGGTGATCAACACCACATCGTAAATCCCACTTTCTCCATAAGTGACTTCCGGATTCGGTTGATCGGAAGTGGCGGGCTCTCCACCGTAAAAAATCCATTCTCGCTCTACTACCCCGCTTTCTGTCCGATCGAGAAATTTCACCCTTCCACCGGGACAAATTTCAGTGACATTCGAGCTAAAAGATGTTGCAGGAGCGGATTCGGGACTGCGAACCTCGTACTTGAAATAACCTTCCGGAGCCACTATCGGCCGAAGCTGAGTTTTTCCCGATTGAGCTTCGGCGCGTATGTAGTAATCCACCTGAGTGCCGAAAGAAAATGGTGGCAAATTGGCCTCATACCAATCCTCTCCGTATTCACTCGGGTCCATGACAATTGATTGGTAATCCTCCTCCGAACTTCCGCGATAAAACAGTTCGACGGACTCAATGCCCGAACGGTGTTTGACTTTTGCTCTGATGACAGGAGAAGCATTCTCGCTGTAAAGATCTCTCTGGCGCGGATGAGCAATCCAAAGCGGATCGTCCACACCCACGGTTTTGGTAATGCAGTGGAGGGCCCCTAAACTTCCGATCATATCGTTGCAATCAATGCCCACCACATTGTATCCGGGAAGGCTCTCCCGGTATATTCTCAGACCTACGGTATCGTATTGTTCCTCGTAAATGGGAACCAATATGGTTCCGTTGAGAAAAATGGAGTTGGTAAAGGTTCGGTAATGCCCTCCTTCGTCGGGATAATTCCCGTTGGCCGCAGGCGGCATAGGAATTCTTATCACCTCAAAGGGATTCCCAAAAGAGCTGGTGTGATTGTTGAGCAAATACTCAATATTGGCATTGATCTGCGGACCGTCCGCCACTCCATCGGGATACTCTCCCACAATTACGGTCTCTTCATCAATAAATCTCATGTGCATATCCAGGTGGCTGATGACGTCATAGGGCAACTCCTCCATTTTGATGTACCGATCGTAACCGAACAGGCGCTTCCCTATGTAGTCGAGTTCATCCTCTGTTTTATCCGGATTTTCTACCAGCGTAATTTTTGACGAAAAACCCGTCTTGTAGCCATCGACCAGGTTGTTCCCCCCGGCGTGCACCCAATCATAAGGAGCCTGTGTAGCTGCGTAATAAGGCAGTTCAAACTCCTCCGCCACCCACTCGGGTATTTGATTGTCCAGTGGCCTGGGTCGGTTGTATATATAATCAGAGATGGCCAATTGTTCCACATCGTTCTCGTATACCGCCCAGGGACCGTAATCCCTTATCCATACTGAATTGGAAGGCCAGTCGATAAACTCAACCCTTTCTAGCGATATACCCGCATTGGAAAGCGTATTGGCGACAGAGGCCTCATTATCGGTAATGATGTATACCGTCACCTCTTCGACAGCATACTTGACAATCTCAGTTAGGATGGCGGGATATGACCGCCAGGTAAGGAAGAGTGCCTGAATTTCCTCCCACTCGCCCATGACTCTGACCGGCACTTCTGGCAGTGATGCCGTCTGTCTGGAAGACTTCACCGATTCCAGGTAATCGTCCCACATCATTTTTTCACCCTCCGTCATGTATTTTGGGAGGTCGGGTTGCTGCGCCCAAAGTGGAAGGAGAAACAAACTCAAGACAATGGACAATGAAATTGCTTTTTTCATGCTATTCTAATTTTAAAAATGTGCTCCAAAGTTACACAACCCTCACTGATTCTCCCATAGAAAAGTCAGTTAAATCGAAAAAAGGAAGGGACCAGATTGCGGCCATTGTCTGATCTTTCGACGGCTTCAAACCACATGGAACACCATAGAAAAAGGGGCCAAACACGTTCTGGCACGACTGTTTGGCAAATTAACCGACGTCAAACCACCCTATTCCCGGAAAAATAAACGTACCTTTGCACCGATTTTCGGACAAAGGGGAAGTAATACCTATTGGTTCCCGCCCTATTTTTACGAGCACCTGAACAATCCGATTCACAAAAATTTACCATGATTAAAAATACATTTCAAGACCTCGGCCTCAACGCAGAGCTTTCAGCAGCCGTTGAAAAGATGGGTTTTACAGAGCCATCGGCCATTCAGGATCGTGCCATTCCACTCATTTTAGAGGGCAAGGACATGGTCGGTCAGGCGAGAACGGGCACCGGTAAAACGGCGGCCTTCGGAATTCCTATTTTGCAAAAAATCGACCCGAATAAAAACCACATTCAATCCATTGTGGTTTGCCCGACCAGAGAATTGGCCATTCAGGTTTCGGAGGAAATAAAAACGCTGGGAACCTTTGTCAAAGGGTTGAAAATCCTCTCGGTTTACGGCGGTGAGGCCATGCAGCACCAACTCAAATTCCTAAAGCGGGGCGTTCATATAGTAGTGGGCACTCCGGGGAGAGTTATGGATCACATGAGAAGGGGAACACTCGAACTGGA
>SKYC01000056.1 GCA_007128085.1 Saprospiraceae bacterium
AATGATTACCGCAAAAGCAACACTGAGGCCCAGTATCCACAGGGGTATATCCGGCGGCATAATCAGGGGAATTAAAGCCCCCGAGACCAGAAAGCCCTCCTCTATGCTGTGACCCTTTTTGGCCGCGTAAAAGAACTCTATGGCCAGACCGACCACATGAGCCACTACGAATATGGGAAGTAATTGCCAAAATCCATACAACAACTTCAAATGGGCACCTTCCAGGAATCCGGTGTATTCACCCAATGCCAGAAAATGTTGATGACCAATATTGTACGTACCGAATAGATAGCAAAGTTGCAGCATAAGTACAACGTGAACCATGGTCCTCTTCAAGTCCATATTGTCGCGAATGTGAACTCCGCCTTTGGTCACGTGATTCGGTGCAAACAGAAAAGTGTGAATACCGTCGTACAAAGTCCATAAAAATGGCGACTTTTCCTTACTCGGCTCAACCTTTTCCAGTAAATTGATTATTTTATCTTTCATGTCAGAATACCGTTATTCAGTCTAATCTTTTTAAAATTATTCATTTACAATTTCCAATCCCTCGCGAAGTATTTTCTGCAGGGGCATTTTTGAAGTGCAGACAAACTCGCAAAGTGCAACGTCCTCTTCACTCAACTCGTAAATACCCAAACCTTCCATTCGCTCAAAATCATTGGTCATTATCGCTTTCATCAGGTGTTGAGGATAAATATCCATGGGCAATACCTTTTCGTATTGTCCCGTAACAACAAAGGCCCTTCTCTCACCGTGACTGTTGGTATCGGCCCTGTATTCCATATCCGGAAACAAAAATCCCGGGAAAGTCGGAGAAATAGAAGGTCTTACTTCCTGAGGCAACAACCATCCGATTGGTTCGTAGTAATCCCCTTCGAGAATGACCGTGACCTGATCGTCAAAAAAGCCGATATAACCCGTTTTCTCTTTCTGGGTTCCGGTCAAAACATCGCCGCTGATCAGACGAACATTGTCCGATTCAAATTGAATGTTGGACAACAATTCACCCACATGGGCTCCGGGCCTGGCTCTAAAATAAGCATTGGGTTTTACCTCAGCACCACAAAGTGCCATCACCCGCTCCGTATTGTACCGCCTCTCCGTTATCATTCTACCCAGCACAATCACATCGTGCGGAGTGAGAGTCCAAAGTATATCGCCTTTTTTTATGGGGTTGATGTGGTGTATCTGAATGCCCACATTGCCCGCTGGGTGCTTGCCCTTAAACCAGAATTTTTCGACATTCTGTGCATCCAAAAACACTTTTGAAGGAATTTCTTTTCCCCTCGCATCCAATCCGAGATGCACAGTCCCTTCAGTCAGTTTATTCAACATATCTACCCCCGCCTGGAATGCGGCCTCTTCTCCCTCTACGGAAAAATTTAAGTTGGGAGCCAGAGGAGCTGTATCAAAAGTACTTATAAATACATCTCTCGGAACCTCTTCGGGATCCGGTATGACATCAAATGGTCGCTGCTTTAAATGCACCCAACCACCGTGTTTTGTTAAAAATTTGACAATGTCTCCCCGATCGGCTGTCTCCAGATTCAATTCGGGCAACTCCCTGTACTTTATTTCTTTATCTGCCAGTATTTTTACTTCGTGTATGGCTCTTTTCGGACCGCGCTCTATGCCGGCGAACTCCCCACTGACCGGTGAAACAAATTTGATTTCGGGATTGCGCTTGTCGAAAAACAATTCATCTCCGGCCAAAACTCCAGTCCCATCTTCGGGGACAATCTTAGGGATGGGGGCAATTCCTCTGAAATCAGTAGGTAAAACCGCGTAAGTCGAAACAAAAGGAGTTTCTATTATTTTCTCCTCCGGGGCCCCTTCAAGTTTGATATCGAAGCCCCTCTTTAACTTGAGGTAACGCTCTTTCGGAATGTAAGAAGGAAGATCGGACAACTCACTGTCTACGTACTTGGGAAACAAAGAGGAGTCTACTTTCAGATCTTGACCTTCGAGTTGCCGCTTTCCCTCCATCTGCAACAAACTGTCGGTAACGAAAATGATGGCTCCAAAAACGATGATCACCGTTGCGATAATCATACTGCCGATAAAGTCCAAAGAGCCCGAGGAAGATTGTGCAAAAATATTTGTTGGAAACGCAACCAAAGACAAAAACAAAATAAGTCCTATTGGCTTGTTTCTGAATAACATTTTTTTCATAAACATACTTTGCAAAAGTTAAAGAATAAACTGGGGATTCCGTAATCTTAAAAGTATCGCAAAGATACAAATCTTTGACATTCCAATAAGCCCAGGCTCTTAATTTTGAAACGGTTATATTATTTAGATTAAATCTAAATAAATCCGGGCCCAAATTATCGTATTTATACTCCGCCACAACCAATAAATCAGGCCTATAAGTCCTTTGGTCTGAGAGTCACAGACCGTTCACCCGAATTGAGCTCAATGGACCAGCAACCAAAAAATCCCACCTGGAGCATTTATTTTAAAATCCGGGTCAGCGAAAGTAATTCCCGGAGCGTTAATTTAATGAGTCTAAATTAAGAAGTAAGACCAAAGGAAATATTCATTCAATCCGGAGCGGGAATTTTTTCACAGGTCCGGCGTATTTACACCCTTAACCTATGAGAAAAATCATTTACTTTTCATATCTGTCGCTCTTTATATTGGCTTTTTCCCTCGGGGCAAAAGCTGAGGAGTCTCCTGATTTTGAGGGTGTAAAATCAGCGGTTTTTGCCGAACTTTTGGGCAATGGGTTGTTTTTTACGCTCAATTACGACCGTCGGATTGCGGGCAATTTTGGACTGCGGGCCGGAGCGGGCTACATCGGTTCTCTCGAAGGAGACGGAGGCATCCTTACCATACCGGTGAATGCCAATTTTCTCCTCGGCAGGGAAGGCAGGTATTTTGAGGTGGGCGGCGGAGTCACTTATCTCAACTCAGCCGGTTCAGAAATTTTTGACTCGGGCAATCAATGGTCCATATCCCTCACTTTTATGTACAGAAGACAGCCCCTCAACGGAGGTTTTATGTGGCGTGCAGGATTTACGCCCCTGATTTTTGAAAAAACAGTCATTCCTTATTACGTGGGATTTGGACTTGGGTACGCCTTTTAACCCGGATTCTATTTGCTCGGCCAAACATCCCGTTGAAATCAACTGTTTGACTATTTTGTATATTCAATAAAAAATCTGGCATGCCACAAGTTCAATAAAATACTCAACTGATGAACAACCCCATATCGTGCCCGTTGTGCGGGATGGCCTCCACGCCATTTGCCGATGGGCTTTACAGGAACTGTAATGGTTGTGAGGGCATTTTCCTGTCAGTCGAAAAACTCCCGGATCAAAAAACCGAATTAACAACCTACAAGGCACACAACAATGATGTCACCGACAAGCGCTATCAAAAGTTTGTATCCCCCATTACCAAGGCCATTCTTCAGCATTTCGATCCAAAACACAAGGGGCTGGACTTCGGAGCGGGAACCGGGCCGGTGATATCACATATGCTCCAAATCCAGGGGTACTCCATTGTTCAGTACGACCCTTATTTTCACCCCTATCCCGATTTACTCAAAGATGCGTACGATTATATCGCCTGTTGTGAAGTTATGGAGCACTTCTTTTCGCCAAAAAGCGAATTTGCGCTTTTGAAATCGCTGCTCAAGCCTGGAGGCGCACTGTTCTGCATGACCCATATATACGAGGACAGTATTGATTTCACTAAGTGGTATTACCGCACCGACCCCACTCATGTATTCATTTACCGAAAATCCACCCTGGAATGGATCGCGAAAGAATTTGGCTTTTCCGGCCTCGAAATAGACAAGCGGTTGATTTGTTTTTGGAATTAGCGTGATTCTGACTGCCCACCCAATCACATTGTATCCCATTTTTGTTTTGCTTTTTAAATTTTAGGTTTATCTTAGCTGTTAAAGCAGGGTTATTGATGGACTACAGTCTGTAATACACGATTTATGAAAAAAAATAATCTTTATTATTTCACTGTTTCATCTGTTTAAAATTTTTTGCTTGCATAAAATATGCAAAAAATTTGAATACATTCAGGAACTCGCATGTAACTTGTTTTAATCATTCACCTTTGTGAATTTTTTGATTAAAAAAGTTCATGCTCGTTTCATTTGTTTCATTTTTTGCCACATGTATTCTTCTTAATTTGGCTTGGGGCGACAAAATAACTGTCCGTTCAGTGGGGCTTATAACCTTTTTTGGCCTCATCCTTTCGTATTTTTTAATGAAATTAATCGAGAAATACCTTCCGGGAGACAATGGAGAAACCAAAAATACTGAATAGTGCAGTTTGATTCCGTTGAGATGGATTTTTTTTGGGTTTATAGTTTTTCAGGATTGAGACCTGATTGATCGAGTAGATTCAATCTTTTAATG
>SKYC01000198.1 GCA_007128085.1 Saprospiraceae bacterium
AAATTTCTGTAATAGCCAGTCAAAATTAGTGAGTATGGACGATAGGAAGAGAATACTATCCAGCATTCAACCCACCGGCAATCTGCACCTCGGAAGGTATCTGGGTGCCATTCGAAACTGGGTCGATTTACAAAAAGATTACCGCTGCTTTTACGGTGTGGTGAATTACCACGCAATGACCATGCCTTACAATCCCAAAAAATTGAAGGAAATCAGTTGGAACCTGATGTACCAGTTGATCGCATGCGGTGTGAAAGAGGAAAACCTGTTTATGCAGTCTTTGGTTCCTGAACACATTGAACTCTCATGGATACTGGGATGCAACACCAGTTACGGAGAGTTGGGGAGAATGACTCAATTCAAAGACAAATCACATCAGATCAACCAAAGCGGCAAAGACCTGTTCATCTCATCGGCTCTGTTTACCTATCCGGTTTTACAGGCGGCCGACATACTCATTTACAAAGCCCATTTTGTGCCCGTCGGAAAAGATCAGGAACAGCATCTCGAACTGACCCGAAATATCGCACAGCGGTTCAACCACGTCGTCAAAAAAGAATGCTTCCAGTTGCCGGAACCCCTTTTTACCCGAATACCCAAGGTGATGTCTACGGCCGATCCGTCTAAAAAAATGAGTGCCAGTCTGGGAGAAAAACACAATATTGACATTTTTGCCGACGAGCAAAAAATCAAAAAACAAATCCGTTCCGCTGTAACCGACTCGGGCGATGTTCCCACCGATCAATTGAGCCCGGGCATGGAAAACCTCTTTAATATATACAGCGAAATAGACTCCAATGCACACGATCATTTTCTGGAACAATACCGGGCAGGAAAACTAGCCTACGGAGACTTCAAAAATGAACTGGGCAATAGTCTGGCCGAATTTGCCCGACCCATTCAGGAAAAATTCAAGGAAATATCCTCGGATAAAAAATCAGTGCGAAAGCGAATCAAAGAAAACAGCAGAGAAATACAAAAAGTGGCTGCTGAAACCCTCAGAGAAGTTAAAGAACTGGCGGGCCTCATCTAAAAAAACATTTCCCTTCAATGAAGATTTTTTGCATCGGGAGAAACTACAGCGATCACATTCGGGAACTCAGCAATGAAAAACCCTCCGCTCCGGTGGTATTCATGAAGCCTCCCAGCGCATTGCTCGTTCAAAACAAACCTTTTTACATACCTGACTTCTCCAGTGAGATCCACCACGAGTTGGAACTGGTGATAAAAATTTGCAAAAACGGCAAACGCATTGAACCTGCATTTGCTTCGCGATATTTCAAAGAAATTGCCCTGGGCATCGACTTTACTGCCAGAGACCTTCAGTCTGAACTCAAGAAAAAAGGCCTCCCCTGGGAACTGGCCAAAGCATTTGACAAATCTGCACCCCTCAGTGATTTCATTCCACTGGCTCCTTTTAAAGATGGGGCCATCCACTTCAGGCTCGACAAAAACGGACAGACCGTGCAGTCCGGCAACCACCGAGAAATGATCTACTCTTTTGAAGAATTGATCGTTTTTATCAGCCAATACTTCACATTGCAAATGGGAGACATGATTTTTACCGGAACACCCGCAGGAGTAGGGCCGGTAAAGATAGGCGATTGCCTCGAGGCGTATATTGAAGACCGGAAAATGATGGATTTCGACATCAAATAATATCGCTTTTTCTTATCATTCGACCGCAGTTTATGAGATGTAAAAAACCTGAGAATTGCTTAACAGAAACAGAAATGTCAAGTAGATGACAACTTAATTCAACTACAGTCTATTTTTAGTCAAGACTTTCTTATTTTTGAGCCACTTTAATAAAATCATATCACTTATGCCTTATTTATTTACTTCTGAGTCGGTTTCAGAAGGACATCCCGATAAAGTAGCCGATCAAATATCTGACGCTATTCTCGATCAGTTTATCGCACTGGATAAAAACTCCAAAGTAGCTTGTGAGACCATGGTAACTACCGGACAAGTCATCGTCGCCGGAGAGGTGAAATCCGAAGCCTATGTGGATATTGAAAAAACGGTTCGAAAGGTCATTAATAAAATAGGTTATACCAAAAGCGAATACAAGTTTGTGGGTGAATCATGCGGAATTCTCTCCGCCATCCACGAGCAGTCTCCGGACATCAACAGAGGGGTGGATCGATCTAAACCCGAAGAGCAGGGTGCGGGAGACCAGGGCATGATGTTTGGATATGCCTCCAGGGAAAGCGATGATTTCATCCCTCTTCCGCTCTTTTTGTCACACCGCATTCTCATGGAGATGGCCGGCATGAGGAGAAACGGGGATGTCATTTCTTATTTAAGGCCCGATTCAAAATCTCAGGTTACTATAAAGTACGACGACAACAACCAGCCGATTGGAATAGATACCATCGTCATTTCCACACAACACGACCCCTTTGAAAAGGACGACGAGCTGATGCTGCGAAAAATCAAATCGGATATAGAAACCCTGCTGTTGCCCAGGGTGTTTGACAACTGCAGCGATGGCATCAGAGAACTGTACAATAAAGACACCCGACTACTGGTCAACCCAACCGGGAGATTTGTAGAGGGCGGTCCTCACGCAGACACAGGTCTTACCGGAAGAAAGATCATCGTAGATACCTACGGAGGAAAAGGCGCCCACGGAGGTGGAGCATTCTCCGGCAAAGATCCGAGTAAGGTCGACCGTTCTGCAGCCTATGCCGCGCGTCACATTGCTAAAAACATGATCAAGGCAGGAGTGGCCGATGAAATGCTGGTTCAGTTGAGTTACGCCATTGGGGTCGCCGACCCCGTCGGTATATACGTCAATACGTACGGCACTGCCCACGGAGACTGGACCGACGTTGAGATCAATAAAAAAATTAAAGAGTTGTTTGATCTCAAACCTTACGATATTGAAAAAAATCTCAAACTGAGGAATCCCATTTACAGCGAAACGGCAGCCTACGGACACATGGGAAGAACTCCCCGTACCACCTGTAAATCATTTATGAAAAACGGGGGCAGTGTAAAAGATTTATTCGATATGGAAGTCGACCTCTTTACCTGGGAAAAACTCGATCGCATCGACGATATACGAACCGCATTTAAGCTTTAAACTTTTACCAAGCTAAGAGGTTGAATCTATAAAAACAGCTTTTGTAAATCCATATAAAATCATGGCAGATATAACTTTTCATCCCGACAAATTTACCCTTCGCCACAACGGCATATGGGAAGCAGATCACCGCCAAATGCTCTCTGTGCTCAATTTAAAGAGCACCGAACAACTGGTAGACGAAGTCATTCCTCCGCACATTCGGTCCAATAAAGAATTGGCAGTTCCGACGGAAATGACGGAGTACGAGTACTTGCAGCACATTAAAAAAGTGGCCGCAAAAAACAAGGTTTTTCGCACTTATATGGGTTTGGGATACTACAATACGATTACCCCTTCGGTAATTTTGAGAAATGTATTTCACAATCCCGGTTGGTATACGCAATACACTCCCTATCAGGCTGAAATAAGTCAAGGCCGTCTCGAGGCCTTGCTCAACTTTCAAACCATGGTGTCCGAACTGACCGGATTGCCCGTTTCCAATTCTTCACTATTGGACGAGTCCACCGCAGCGGCTGAAGCCATGGGCATGTTTTATTCTCAATCGGCCAAAAAACACAAAAAGGAAGGCCGTAAAAAGTTTTTTGTGGAAGCTTCTGTTTTCCCCCAAACCCTGGATGTTATAAGATCCAGAGCTTTGCCTCTCGGCATCGAAGTGGTGGTCGGTGATTGGAAAAAAACCACCCCCGACCATACGTTTTTTGGAGCACTTCTTCAATATCCCAATACCGATGGATCTGTTGAAGATTACCGTTCTTTCGTAAAAGAAGCCAAAGATCGGGATGTATTTGTGGCCGTTGCTGCCGATTTAATGGCGCTCTGTCTGCTCTCTCCTCCCGGCGAATGGGGCGTAGATGCAGCAGTGGGCACCACCCAGCGATTCGGTATTCCATTGGGATTTGGAGGACCCCATGCCGCCTATTTCGCCACCAGAGAAGATTTTAAGCGATTGATCCCCGGAAGGATTATTGGAGTCTCAAAGGATAAACACGGTCACATCGCTTTTCGGATGGCACTTCAAACCCGCGAACAGCACATTAAAAGAGAAAAGGCGACCTCAAACATCTGCACCGCTCAGGCATTGCTCGCTGTAATGGCGGGAATGTACGGCGTCTACCACGGCCCGAAAGGTCTGGAAAAAATAGCTCACTCCATACATCAAAAGACGGTTTGGCTAAAGCTGACTCTTGAAAAAATGGGGTACGAAATCCTCAATAAGCAGTCCTTTTTTGACACCTTGACTCTGGAAGTTACCGAAGAAGAGCTGGTAAA
>SKYC01000384.1 GCA_007128085.1 Saprospiraceae bacterium
TCGATCAATTGCTCCAATTTATCCTCTTGCTCACGGGTGGAAAACGAGGTCATTTCGAGCACCGCTTTGATGTTGTCCTCAACCGTCATTTTCCTAAAAACGGATGGTTCCTGCGGCAGGTACCCCACTCCCTTTCGGGCCCTCTGGTACATCGCCATATGGGTAATCTCCTCATCGTTGAGAAAGACTTTACCCTCATTGGGCCTTATAAATCCGACGACCATGTAGAAAGTAGTTGTCTTACCAGCGCCGTTGGGGCCCAGCAAGCCCACAATCTCCCCCCTGGATACTCCAATGGAGACGCCCTTTACGACTTCTGTTTTTCCGTAACTTTTCACTAAATTCTCCGCTCTTAACTTCATTGGCACGTCTGTTTAAATCCTCCCCTTTAAGGAAAAATGATCAATCTTCAAAGGGAACCACCGTCTGTTCGAATTCCCAATTGGCTCGCAATTCGGTAATGTTGTGATAGGAAACCCTCTCTGCCTCTTTTCTCCTCAGGATATTGCCGGGATCCCACCTGTAGTTGTGATTGATGTCTTCGATGACTTTTAAACGGTAGTTATTGGGGCGCAAATTGTTTAATTCCCAAATAAAACCCTCCACCCCCCTGACAATTTTCCTGGCTGTTTCATCTCCTCTCGGCCCCTCCATAATAAAAATGTACTGATAGGCCGTGTCCAGGCCTTCCACGGAAAGAGTCAATCTGGAAAAATTGCCTACAGTCGATCGGTTGAATCCCATCTCCAGACTGTCTGAACGCTGATTTCGTATATCCTCAACCGCTCCGGGCAAAAAACCCCATGATCCTCGATCGCCTTCGTCCAACAAGAGGTCTAATTTTAAGGAATCCCCCGAAACTACCCAATTCCTCAATCCACTGCTGGTTTCAGTTATGGTATCGCGTTTTTGAATCAATGAAGTATCCACCTCTGTGAGCAATTGGTTGAATTTAAATACCGCCCATTCACCCGGCTTCAACCCCGTTTGTACACTTTTCATCCGCAGTGGCTTCACTTCTCTGTCTCTTGGCGGAGGTATCCTAACGGTATCGCGGGTGTCGGGAAGAGAAGTAGCAGTCATCAGGAGGGTATCTGTGACAGGCAGCGAGGGGAAATGAAATGCCAGGGTATCTCCGTATGTGGTTCGTCGGATGGTGTCATCCAGCTGGGGAAACTCAATTTTCATCGACTCAGGAGGTCGGTTGTATTTAAGCAACAACCTACCCCCGTCCTCCCACCTTCTGTGGGAGAGAAATAGTCGTTCATCCCTTTGGTACATTCTTATAGACAGAGGTTCTCCGTCGTAGGGAACAGTCACTGGCTCCCCAGGATACATTCCGACTTTTTCACTGACCAGATCCAAAAGAAAGTTTCTGTTCTCGTCCTTGAGTGCGTACAACTGAAAACTGTCCGCTCTGAGATACTGCAGGCGGGCAATTCCATCCTCTCCGGACACAGCGAAGTACAAGGGTTTTTTCACAAACATCGCACTGTCGCTACCGGTTGGGTGTAACATGGCCATAGCTCCCACTACTGGCTCATTGGTATAGGCGTCGATCAACTTCACACTCAGTTCAAGGGAATCAATAAAATCGCCGGTGGAAAAAGCGTATAAAAAATTTTCCAACACATTGCCTTCGGTAATGTCTCTGATGGCATCGCTGAAATTTATGGTATAGGTCGTATTGGGGTGAAGTTCTTCCTCCTCGTCAAATTCCAATACAACTCTCCTTCCCCTGACTCTGTATTCCGGGGTTTTACTGAGGGGCGGGGAGATTAAAATGGAATTGACCGGGTCGTTTAATTGGATAAATTCATCAAATGTCAGGGTAATCCTCCTATCGGTAAAGTTAACGGGCAGCAAAGGGGAGGATGCAGCGGTATCCAGTACGGGCGGGTCTTCATCGACCGGACCTCCGGAGGGCGCCACAGGATTGGCGCAACCTATCAGAATTCCTATCAAATAGGCCAAAAAAACAATTGCAAATCCCTTAAAAAATGTATCCGTCATTCCGATTCCCGGCCTTTTTTCTTTTCTCAATAATTATCAAAGGTACCACATATTTAAATTTATGAGTCCACTCCGAAAACCCTTTTGTCATGAAAATGAGCGAAAAATTCAAGATCGAGGCAAATGGGAAAATATTCCACAGACGTAGCCGTAGCTACGGTGAGGAAAGACCCCCAACAAGTTGGGGGCGAAGATATTGGATTTTGCAGCCATTTGTAATAGAAAGTGGTTTTCGGAGTAGACTCATTTATACCTTTCCGGCTTTATTCCGCGGATGGTATTCTAAAATAGCCTTCCGCAGATATTCCTGATCTATATGCGTGTAAATTTCCGTCGTCGTTATGGATTCGTGTCCCAGCATATCCTGGATGGCTTTTAAATCGGCACCACCCTTTAACAAGTGTGTGGCAAAGGAATGCCGAAGGGTATGTGGACTGACGTTTTTGTCAATGCCCGCGAGACCACAATACTTTTTGATTATTAGAAAAACGGATTGTCGGCTCAGTTTTTTCCCTCTGTTGTTTAAAAAGACAATATCCTGATCCACAATTTTCCCACTCGATCTCTCGCTTTCGATATACAGAGTCAACTGATCCAAAGCCAGTTTGCTCACCGGAACCCAACGCTCTTTATTTCCCTTGCCGTGCACTTTTAATAATTCAATCTCAGGGTGCAGATTGGACAGTTTTAATCCACACAATTCACTCACGCGAAGACCACAGGCATAGAGAATTTCCAGCATGGCCCTGTTTCGCATTCCGTGATTTTCACTCAAGTCAATGCTGTCCATCAATTGATCCACTTCCCCCACCGATAATACTTCGGGCAACTTCCGTTGCAACTTCGGTCCCTGGAGCACATCCACCGGATTGTTCTCCACTATTTTTTCCAGTAAAGCGTATCTAAAAAAAGCTTTCAGACTCGATAGATATCTCGCCTGAGTAGAAGCCTGAACTTTTCTGTCGTAAAGGTGAGCGAGAAATTCCTCCACGTGCTCTGTCATCACCTCGCGAATGCGCACCGCCGGTTCTCTTTCACTGCAATACAAAGCAAAATATTCAATATCTGTCTGGTAAGAATTCAGGGTGTTCCTCGCAAGTCCCTGTTCCAATAACAAGTATTGATAAAAACCTTTAATGCTGCTATTCCAGTCCATTCAATAAGCTTAAAAGTTTTCCCTGTCGTCTTCGGTAAAGAAAGGATTAAATCAGAAAATCTAAAAATTTTAACGGCAAAGCAAATAAAAAGGTATGGCAAAGGTGGAAACAAAAAGTGTGATGCAGCTTCTCTTGTCGCTGCACCACACAAAATCAGTCAATAAAATGCCGGAAAATAAGCTTAACCCGGGTTAAAACGGAATGATGATAAAGCCGGCACTGATCATCCCTATTTCGTAATTCTGATCGGTCTTATTGCTCTCAAATACATCTGTCATCGAATAATTGACAAATAAATTGACCGGACCGTATCCTATTTGCCCCGCAAAACCCCACCTGAAAGGGGATAGACTAAAACTGTCCCTATCCTTGATGTTATCGCTGTTTCTGTTGTTAAACTTCTGTTTAAAATTGGAACCCAGGCGAGTATTTCCATACACCCCCGCCGCAATGCGGAAAGAATTTCCCGAATTATCCGGATTGGATTCAAAATTCAACAGCAGAGGAATCGTCAGGTAGGTGGAGTTCAGTCTGGATTTTCGAATCCCGTCATCGGGTCGGTATTCAAACCTCATTTCCCCTTCCTCTCTGACCATGACAACGGGATTGTCGAACATTATTTTGTGAAAATTAAGTCCCACTCCGTATTCCAGATTTAGTTGATGTTTGATCAGGTTGAATCGCTGACGCATAATGTACAGGTTTACATTCGTGGAGTTGGCCAATCGCTGTTCCATAGGATCAATATTTCCGGCAATCCGGTAATCTTCTGATGGCAGCCAGACATCCATTCCCAACTCAAAGGTAATGTACCGGGTCTCCACGTTTTTCTTTCTGGACCTGGAATTGTCAAGTCGCAGTGAGGGTCCTTCTTTTGTAGTGGTGTCAATGGCCATAAGTGAATCTAGAAACTCGGATCCCCATCCTTTAGAAGTGATCTTATCCTGAGCATATCCATCCATCAGTCCAAAAGTTACCAGCAGGCAGGTCACCAGCCCCATTTTAATTGCTTTCATTATAAATTGTTTTTAAATTGAATAAATTATTGTTGAAAAATCTGAGGAATCAGCGTTACGGGGATTTGTTCCTTGCTAAAATCCCTGTCGAAATCGATCGACTTCACGGAATAGACAGAGGGCAAGAATCTGTCAATCACTCTTGCGAGGCGACCTTGATCTTCCGAA
>SKYC01000157.1 GCA_007128085.1 Saprospiraceae bacterium
GAAAAAAAGTGATTCGACATCGATTCCCTGACCCTGACGCCTCTTGGAGTGTTATTTATAACTCAAAAAATGAGACAGTCAGGTTTTGACATAAGCCAGAGGAGGATTGAAAGAGTGGTTCAGGAATTTGGAATACAAAAAAAGGGCCTTATAAGTCAAGTCCGAAAAATGAGAAAAAATCGACAGAAGTTCAACCCACCTGGCTCAAAAGTGGATTTATAACCGTAAGTCCAATGGATAATGAAAGGGGATTCCGGCAGATTGCAGCTTGCCCCCAATCGAATAAAAGGAGAAAATTTTAAACCCTTTAATAACCTCACTCCTCCGTCGGGCTCCAATTTGGTTTTATTTCCCCACACCCGTTAACCGTAGTCTTCAAAACAAAAAGTGCAAGCCAAAAAACCTGAGGAACTCAAAACCATTGCTAATATTTTTATTATTTTCTTAAGAAATTACAAAAAACAAATAATATTGTCTATATTTGATTCTTCTGAGTTGTGATTAAGTAAAATTAAACAGGATTTATATGTACAGAATATAAATTGTTTTCCCATAAACTCTTTCATTATGCCAATATTTTTAAAATTAAAACCAATTAATATTTCGAACCTGAAAGTTTGACGGTCTTTGATTCAAATGGCAAATTACTGGAGAAGGTGAAAATCCCCCAGGGAAGTAGTACTTTTAATTTGCGATTGCACCACCTGACTTCAGGCCAATACCATCTGGTGTTCCGAAAGGGAGAAGTGAAACAGACTGCCACTATACTCATCACCCGGTAAAACTCCGTAAAATGAAAGTATCCTTATTCTATATCTCCATATTCCTTTTTATTTCAATGAATCCCGCTTTTTCACAAAAGGAGGATTTTACCTGGATTTTCGGGATGGAATCTCTCGGACACAATAACGACTCAGTCACTGTAAGCATGGTAAATTTTTCTGATCCCTCCCCGGAAATTGAAATTTTGAAGTACCAAAAGGAGAAGTTATTTCCTCGTGACGGTGGGGGAAGATCCACTCTTTCCGACTCGAAGGGCAACTTGCTGTTTTATACCGATGGTTTTGATGTATTCAACAAAAATCATAGAGTTATGGAAAATGGGTATCGATTGGCTTATAAGGGGGTAAGAGAGGAGTTTTACCCCCGAGGGGTGGGAGTTAACGTTCCTACGTTTTCCGGTATTTTGCCCAAACCCGATAGCGACAGTTTGTGTTATATCATTTACCTGAGTTTATTTAGGGACGAGGTGTATTATAATTCCGGGAGGTCTTTTGACGTGATGTTTTCCATCGTGGATTTAGATGCAAATGATGGTTTGGGAAAGGTGATTGTCAAGGACTCCATTTTACTGGAAGGCAACTTCATGATTTCCAGTATTGCACCCATTCGCCACGCCAATGGCAGGGATTGGTGGATACCGGTCAAGCACTTTTTGGATCCCATCTGGGATGTGTTTCTATTGGACCCGGAAGGACTGAGATTGCACCGTACGGTAGCAATGGAAGACTTTCAGGAATTTTACGCCCGATTAGTGCTTTACAATTACTCAACGGATGAGTTTGTCTATCTATCGGGAGATCATTATTATCCATATACCGCTAATATAGATCGACCCATTGAGCATAATTTTCACGTATTTGATTTTGATCGGTGTACGGGGTCGTTCACCTTTAACCGCACTTTTGATATCTCCATTCTGGGCTCAAAATTCCATGCCAAAACTTTGGCAATAGAACCCAATGGCCAATATATGTATGCATCCACCGGGACCAATATGTTTCAATTTGACCTCCACGCAGAAGATGTCCAAAGTACAAAGGATACTATTCTCAAATACAGAGAACCCGAATGGGTGGACCGGGGAGTTTATGAACCCCGGTTTATTCCCAACGGGGAATTGTGGATTACTACATGGGCAAAGCGAATGATAGGAGTACTGAAGAATCCGGAGTTGCCGGCGGACCAGGTGAATATCGCAGAGGAGCCCATTGAGGTAACCCAGCTCATTCAGGGACACTTCCCAAACAATGCCAATTACCGCCACGGCCCTATTGACGGTAGTCCCTGCGATACATTGGGGATAGACAACCTGCCCAAAGCCTGGTTTCGCTACAACAAAATGAATCTCGAGCAGTACCAGCGACGGTTTACGGATATTTCTTATTTCAGACCGGAAACCTGGCATTGGGACTTTGACGACGGTACCACCTTCGATGGCCGGGAGCCTGGAATTCACGAGTTTCCTGGTCCGGGAGAGTACTACGTCTGTCTCACGGTCAGCAATGAAAATGCAGAGGACACCTATTGCGAATGGGTGATTGTAGAAGGTCCCAGCAGTGTGGAAGAGGAATTAGAGGAGCGTGGATATTCGATTTATCCCAATCCTACACGCGGGGCTATGACTTTACAATTAACCCAATCGACTTCCATCCCATCGGAGTTGAGGGTGTACGACATGCGGGGAGTATTGCTCCGAAACTTTCAGTATGAGGCCGGCCGGGATCGCTTCGATATTGACCTGAGAGGAATGGCCAGTGGAATGTACATGGTAGAGTGGAAGAGCGAGGAAGAGGTGATTGTAGAGAGGGTGATAATCAAGTGATTTAAAAATAAGGATTCAAGTTCATAGCTTCCTGCCAGGAACGACCCTTTATAGTAAATTCACACGGGTGTGTAACCTTAAAAACCTGAGTTCGATTATTATTCCGAAGTATAATTCATTCCCAATTGATTGGAAACAATCAGGCGGAGCCTTCCGCAAAGTAAAATCCACTTGCGACGACTGCATCACTATCCACCAGACCCATTCTCGCCCTCTAGTTTTTCGGGCATAAAGCGCTCAAAGGGAACAGAAGGGTCAATCATATACCGATAAGTGTGATGGGTCTTGGCGTGTTTTCCTCCAACCGCCTCGTACAGCGAGATCATCCTCGGATTAAAATCACCGACCCAGGAGAGTTCGACTTCCGTGATGTGAGGTTTTCGCTCCATGACGTGTTTTAGCTGCCAGAAAATTCCGGATTCAATTCCTGATTTTTGAAACTTGGGGATAACTCCGGCCGCTTGTGCCCGCGCTCTCGTCATGGCTCCGCTTTTTTTCAACCAGTAAAACTTCAACTTGTTCCACCAGTGCAGTTTTCCATTGAGGTGCTTCAAAATCTGGTTGGCGTCCGGAAACATAATATAAAAGGCAATGGGTTTGCCTTCGTAATAAGCGAACCAAACCATTTCTTCGTCAATGATGGGTTTTGCCTCTTCCATGCCGGCGCGGATTTTTTCCGGATCGAGCGGACTGTGGTCTTCTTTAAAATCCGCCCAGGCGAGATCGTATACCTCAGCCAGGTCGCGTATGTATTTTTCGGATTGACTCCATTTAAAATGCTCAAAACTGTATCCGGGTTTTTTACATACCCATTCAGCGATTTTCCAAAACCTGGGTGGGAATTCCTTTGTCATATCCAGGTGGTAACTGAACTGCCGGAAATAGAGGTTAAATCCGTAATTTTCAAAAAAACTGCGGTAATACGCATGGTGGTAATTCATTCCGTAACCGGGCTGTGTAAAGCCCTCCACCAGCAAGCCCCAATGGGTGTTGTTTTCGCCGAAATTAATGGGTCCGTCTATGGCTGCAAAACCTCTCTCGCGCGCCCAATTTACGGCCGTATCAAACAAGATTTCCGCTGCTTTTGGGTCATCAATACATTCGAAATGTCCCAAACCCGCTGCGGGTGTTTTTTGTTTTTTATCGCGCTCCCCTCTGTGAAATGCAGACACCCGGCCAATCACCTGACTGATGGGATCCAGGAGTATCCACCTTTCGGCCTCCCCTTCTTTCAGCAAATCGTTGGTCTCGGGATCGAAGAGTTTTTCTACTGAGCGGTCCAGGGGACACACCCAATGCGAATCGTCTTTATAGAGCATCTTCGGTAAGTCGAGAAATGCTCTGACTGTCGCTTTATCCACCACTTTCTTTATTTCCATGGCAACTCCTCCTTTGTGATTAGACTCCATTTATTTGATTGTGCAGCCCGGCTTCCAAAGATAATACAAGAACACCGGGGTAAAAATTTAAGCTGCGAATTTTTTTATTTCAGGCCGTACGAAAAGGTCTCAGGGAGCGATCCAGACCCATTCAGCTCTCCGAGATTTTTTTCAACATCTCGTAAACGAGGTACATGGGAAGCCCCATTATGTTGGAATAATTCCCGTGGATTCCTCTGACCCTGCACAACCCCAACCACTCCTGAATGCCGTAGGCCCCCGCCTTGTCCAGGGGGCGGAATTTTTCAATATAATACTCGATTTCCTCATCGTCCAGTTCGGCCATGCCCACCTGTGCAACCTC
>SKYC01000014.1 GCA_007128085.1 Saprospiraceae bacterium
CGAAATGATTCTAGCCCTATACGACGACGGTATAAGTGTCCCACAATTGGCCAAAGCTGCAAAAATTACTGAGGGGGAAGTCCTGAAAATCCTGAAGGAGAATGGTAGGGTGAAGTAAAGCGTTCCGTGTCGGTCAAGTTGCCGGGATTTTCTCTTTCTATAAAGATTATAAACTCTCCTTTAAACTAAATTTAAATAAGTTCACCACGCCTTCCCTCATCCTCATAACAAAAAATTTCCTGGACCATGCCCATGGCGAGAGATCACAATAAGTGCCGGGGACTTTCCCTACACCGCTTTCGCAGCCAATACAACAAATCCCTCCGGCCACCCTGAAATTCCAGGCCTTCTGCTTTTTTAAAAAAGCGGGTCACTCCATCGTAAACTTCCACATTGGGCCGGCAAAAATCTCTGAAATAATGGGCGTATTTAAAAACCTGAAAGGCATCAAACCAGGAATAAAATCGCTTTAAATAAGAATCCGACTGCGAGGTGTTGCCGGAAATGGTTGCGTGGATGCGCTCAAATTCCACGCTCTGCCTGAGGTAATTTTTAAATCCTTCCGGAAAGGAATTGAACAGTTCCGAACTTTCTTGTCCAAAACTTTGGTCAATACACGAAATCACTTGTTTCAACTCGAAAAAAACTCGGGGGAATACGTGTCCCACTCTTTACCGCCCACCATATCTAATAGGGCTCTTCCCGTGCCAAACGGCACCCGGTCAGAAACCCTTATCCCCGGATAAACTGCGGTGGTATTGAGCTCCCTCAATGTACCAATTCTGGAAAATTTGTGCAGGAAATAAAAATCTTCGCCCGCCTTTCTTTTGTTCATTCCACCTTGTTTCAGATAACTCTCCGACCTCACCGCCATGGATGACCCGACGGTTTGGTATGCATGAGGGTGTCCCGCCCATTTCTGAGCCTCTGTGAAATACCTGAGATGCAATTCGTAGTCGATGATCCCCTCGGTCAGTTTTCGATTGGAACACTTTTCAATCGGGTGTTCGTAATAGATAGAAACAGCATCGCATTCGGGATGCCGGTCGAAAAAGTGGGTAATTTCCCGGATGTAATTCTCTGCGACTTCACTGTCGGCATCCAAACAAGCAATGGGAGCTGCGGAAAGTCCATTTTGGTCGTACAAGGAGGCAGCCCAATTCATGGCCAATCTCCTGGCCAGTCCTACACCGGCTATCTTTTTGGGTATGTCGTAAACCCACAATGGCAAAACCGATAGATGTTCAAAGGTCGCAAGCAGTGAATCATCATATGCTTGCTGATTGAGATCCATCACGACAGAATCAGCTCCGCATTCAGAGTTGATCAACAGTAACACAACGGTTTTCTGGTCCTTTGTACCACAACCGTCCAGACTTCTCAATGTATCCATGACCTTTTCTTCTCCGTAACAGGGAATGGTCACCAGGAAAAGCCCGGGGTCTGAAATCGCAGGAAATTGAGATTCGTCCGGCCGAGTGTGATATTTCAGCTTCATCGGTTAAAAATTTTGTGGGCTCCGATTCGAAAAAAATGGGGCATGGCTGACAACCAGTTTACATTCTCAAAACAGATTCTTCCGAGCCATGTCCCTTTTTTGGTCTTTTTCCTTGATAGACTCCCTCTTGTCGTAGGACTTTTTACCCCTTGCGAGGGCTATTTCGAGTTTAGCCAACCCCCTTTCTCCTATATACAGTCTGTAGGGAATAATGGAATACCCGCGCTCCTTGACCTTTTTTTCCAGCTTCCGCAATTCAGATTTTTTTAAAAGCAGCTTCCTCGGCCTCCGGGTTTCATGGTTTTGGTTTGAGGCAAATTTGTATTCCGCTACGTACATACTTTTTACATAGAGTTCTCCGGCATGAAAATAGCAATAGGCATCATTGAGGTTGGCCGCACCTCTTCTGATGGATTTTATTTCCGAGCCGAACAACATTATTCCGGTCTCAAAAGTCTCATCCAGAAAATAGCGGTACTCGGCCTTTTTATTGACAATTTCGATGGTAAGCTTTTCCTGTTTACTCATGTATTTTTTTTATAGATTGGTGGTGATAAAGTCGGTGATCTTGGTGAATAGATGGTAGCGCGCACTTCCAGACCTTATCGCGTGATTGTTGTTGGGATAAATGTACAAATCGTAGTGCTTGTTTTCAAAATTCAGCATACGCACCAATTCTGCGGTATGCTGAAAATGAACGTTGTCGTCAGCCAGGCCGTGTACCAGTAGAAAATCGCCCTCGAGCTGATGAGCGAAGTGAAGGGCTGAGTTGCGGGTATACCCCTCTCTATTTTCCTCATAGGTTCGCATGTACCGCTCTGTATAGATGGTATCGTACCACCTCCAGTCGGTAACCGGAGCAACAGCAATGGAAGCAGAAAAAACATCTGCTCCTTTTAAAATAGAAAGGATAGAGATATACGCCCCGTAACTCCAACCGAAAATGCCAATTCGATCGGAATCAATGTACGGCTTGCCAGCCAGGTATTTGGCCGTTTCAATCTGATCAATGGTTTCGTAGTGGCCCAGGTTCAAATAAGTCATTTTTCTGAATTCCTGTCCGCGCGCACCGGTTCCCCGCCCGTCAACACATACAATTACATATCCCTTCCTGGCCAGCAATTGAAACCACCAGTAATACTCCCCCCTCCACGAATTGATGGCGTGCTGACTGTTGGGGCCGGAGTATTGATACATCAAAACCGGATACTCATGGCTCTCGTCAAAATCGGGGGGCAAAATGGTGTACCCATTCAACTCGACATCCTCAGAAGTCGTAAAGCTAAAAAACTCCACGGGGCTGAGTTTCAAATCTTCCTGAATTTCTCCTATAAATTCATTGCCTTCGATCAATCTCACCTTTTCGTTGGAATCCGTCTCGTAAACGATATGCCTCGGTGCCCGATTGGCTGTCGAGTGTTCGAGAATGTAGTAATCGAAAGTACTGCTGAAATTCGCGCGGTTGACGCCTTCCTCCACGGCAATTCCGGACAGCCCTCCCCCATCCAGGGATACACTGTACACTTCCCGGTTGAGCGGATTCGCAGCGGCCGCTTGAAAAAACACCAATTCCCTTTCGGGATCAACACCGTAGAAGTCTGTTACATCGTAAGCTCCGTTCGTCAATTGGCGAAGGAGATTTCCCTCCATATCGTAAAGATAAATGTGGTTGTACCCACTTTTTTCCGAAGTCCAGATAAACTCATTTCTCTCGCTGAGAAAACTGAGATTGTCGTGCAGGTTGATATAGTATGGATTGATCTCTTTCAATAATTTCTTCTTTTTCCCACTTTCCGGATCCGCCAACCAAATAGTCAATTCATTCTGATGCCGATTCATGGTAAAAACGACGAGTTGTTCATCGGGTGTCCAGTGAATCCTCGGTATGTAAAAATCCTCCATATCGAATTTCAACTCAATGTCTTTTCCGCTTTGGAGTTCGTGCACCCAGACAGAGACCAGAGAATTCTCCTCCCCCACTTTCGGGTATTTAAAAGTGGTGTACTCCGGGTAGGTACCATTGCGGTAGTCCGTCATGGTAAATTCCTTTACGTGACTCTCGTCAAATTTGAGCCAGGCCAAATAATTGGCCCCTGGTGACCACTCAAAAGTCCTCGTAATATAAAACTCCTCTTCGTAGACCCAGTCAGATGCACCGTTGATTATTTCATTGCGTTTTCCGTCCTGCGTTACCCGGGTAAGTTCAGCGGTTTTTGTGTTGCGGTAATAGAGGTCGTTGTCATAGACGAATCCCACCCATTCTCCACCCGGACTCAAATGACCGTTCATCTGACCGTCCTCTTCACCGATTTTCAAAAGGCTTTCTTCCTCTCGATCCCAGAGATAATAATCGGCAAAATACGATCTCCTGTATTGGGATACCCGATTGGTATAAAACAATATTTGACTTTCGTCCTCACTAAAATAGTACCCATCAATTTCTATCTCCTGCCCCAAATGGTCTGAAGTCAGTATATCGGAAACCCACTCAGCGGTTTCAATATCGAACATTTTTATCTCTCCGTGAACCAGTCTGGAGTAATGCCGCCCGTCGTTCATAAACTCAAATCCCGCAACCCTTTCCGTATTGAATATACCAAAGCGCCACAAGCCCTCCAGCGTGATATCTGTCTGGCCGATAAGAGGTTCGCTATTTGGCTTAAAAACCAAAACAAGAGCAAGAATTAAGAAGAGAATCTGTTTCATCTGTTTAAAATTTTTTGCTTGCATAAAATATGCAAAAAATTTGAATACATTCAGGAACTCGCATGCAACTTATTTTAATCATTCACCTTTGTGAAATTTTTGATTAAAAAAGTTC
>SKYC01000002.1 GCA_007128085.1 Saprospiraceae bacterium
GACCAAATTCCAGCTGATCGGCGATGTATTGATAAGCGGAATCTGCATTGAATGTGGGAACAACCAGTGTCTGTCTGACGGGGGGCTGTTCTTTTTTATCCTGCCTGGTTTCGGTTTTTCTCTCTTCTGTTCCGCAGGCGAAAATCAACAATGTGCCTGCCAGGCAAAAAGTGGCAAATAGTTTTTTGTGGATGGACATTTGAATTGCTTTAAAAATTTTAATGGTCTGTCTTTAAGAACACCGATGACAATAGTGAAATTATAAATCCGGAGGCAATTATTCCCATGGTTTCTCTGATCAGTAATACGGGCAAGTTGAAAAAAGCCTCCACCTCCTCCCGGTCTATCCCCAGTTCGAGACTGTAAGAAATCGCCGATTCAAAAAAAATACTGCCCACTGTCGAGTAATACAGCAAATACAATACCAGATGCATGGGTAGGGATATTACAGCTACCATGGTTCCACTTTGAACACCACTCCAGAAATAAAGCTCTCCCTCCAGCGACTGATCCCTGAGGTTTTTTATGGAAAGAAAAATGACGATCAGGGCAAGGATATACCACAGCATTCCGAGGAGAGGGTGCAGGTGGATATGTGTGCTGTGAAGTCCCGTGAAGTACTGTAGGGCGAGCCAAAGCGCAGAAACAGCGGTCAGTTTTAGGGCCCAGTTAAATTCGTGTTTATACTTCATTTCCTTCTGTTTTTACCGTACTTATGGCTGCTTGTGAAAAGGCCCACAGCAATACCCTTGTGACGTTTTATTTCTGCGCACTTTTACATAAACCGTTTTATTGGAGGCTCCAACTGGTGCCTTCTTTTCCGTCCTTTATTACAATTCCTGTTTTTTTCAGACTGTCTCTGATGGTGTCTGCCATGGCCCAGTTTTTTTCTTCTCTCGCCTGCTGTCTGAGTTGAATGATGAGGTCCATCAATTCAGAGGATAGATCGTCTCCGTCTGCGCCCTCTGTTTTTTCATCTTTCAATCCAAAAACATCAAAAATGACGTCATTAAACACCGCTTTCATTTTTTCCAGTGTATCGGACTGCAATTTTTTCGCGTCTATTTGAGCATTTTTTATGCTGTTGACCACTGAAACCATTTCAAACAGATTGGCAAGTGCTTTTGGAGTGTTGAAGTCGTCGTCCAAATTTTCAAAAACTTTGTCCATCGAAGCCCGAAGATCTTGGTTGAGTTGTTGATCGCCTGTCTTTACATCGGACGTAAGGGCGAGGAGATTTTGATAGCCTTCCATCAATCTGCGATAGCCTTTTTCAGCGGCTTGTAATGCTTCATCGGTGAGATCCAATGTACTTCGATAATGGGATTGCAGCATAAAAAACCGGATACTCATGGGAGAATACCCCTTGCTGATGTGAGGGCTGTTTCCGGTAAACAGCTGATTCGGTGTGATGGTATTTCCATCGCTTTTAGACATTTTCTTACCGTTCATCAGCAGCATGTTTCCGTGCATCCAGTAATTGGCGGGGGCGCAATCACAAGCCCCGTAATTTTGAGCCACTTCATTTTCGTGATGAGGAAATTTTAAATCGCCACCTCCTCCGTGAATGTCGAAGTTCTTGCCGAGGTAGCGCGTACTCATGGCAGAACACTCCAGGTGCCAACCGGGAAAACCCACGCTCCAGGGAGAACTCCAGCGCATGAGGTGAGTGGGGTCGGCTTTGATCCAAATGGCAAAATCCGAAGGATGCCTCTTTTCGTCTTGTTTTTTTAACTCCCTGGTTTCCGCCATCAAATCATCTAACTTCCTGCCACTTAACTGGCCGTACACTTTCTTTTCTTTGGCAAATTTGATGGTGTCGAAATAAACAGACCCATCCACCTCGTAGCCGTAACCGTTGTCTATGATGGCTTTAACCATTTCAATCTGCTCAATGATGTGACCGGTGGCTCTGGGTTCTATAGAGGGGGGAAGGGTGTTGAAAATATCCATCATTTGGTGAAAACCCAGGGTGTATTTTTGAGCGATCTCCATGGGTTCCAGTTGCTCCAGGCGGGCTTTTTTAGAAATTTTATCCTCGGCTCCTATGTCTGTATCTCCCTCGAGATGCCCTACATCCGTAATGTTTCTGACATACCTCACCTTATATCCCTTGTAGAGAAGGTAACGGTACACCACATCAAAACTCACAAATGTCCGGCAGTTGCCGAGGTGCACATCGCTGTAGACGGTGGGTCCGCACACGTACATGCCAATCCTTCCCTCTACCAGTGGCTTAAATACTTCTTTCTCTCCACTTAGGGTGTTGTAAATTTTCAATTCGTCTGCCATAAATATTGCTTGATATTCGGTCACAAATTTATAAAATTAAACGGTGCCCTCCGTTGGTCTGCCGGTTTATTTAGAAATACCGCCCCAGGGGGTGTGAAAATGGCGATATGTTCTCTATTTTTAGACTTCCATTTGGAACTTGCAGTTTATGGTGGGTTCTATTATCCGGGATCGAGGCAGTAAATTGGAACAATTTTAATTTTCAGCTTCAGTTTTTATATTGAATCTGATAGTCGACTGGTTGTCCTCATGAATAAATCGGATTAAGACGATGGCCATTGATTGGGGGAGTAGCAGAGACAGATTTAAAATAAAGCGGGATGAATAAAAAAGACTTCGAACTAAACTACTCGCAGATTCCCCGTCAACCCGGGGTTTATCAGTTTAAGGACAAGGAGGGTAAGATTCTGTATGTTGGAAAAGCCCGGAATCTGCTCAACAGGGTTTCCTCTTACTTTACCGGAGGGCGGACACAGGCCAACAAAACAAGGGTCATGTTGCGGAATGCCAATACCCTTGAGTACATCATTGCAGATTCAGAACACGATGCCCTTTTATTGGAAAATACCCTGATCAAAGAACATCAGCCCAGGTACAATGTCATGCTCAAGGACGGCAAAACCTACACCTATATATGCGTTAAAAACGAGCGTTTCCCGAGGGTCTTTTTTACCCGAAGAATCATTAAGGACGGATCGACTTACTACGGTCCCTACACTTCAAAATACAGGGCCAAAATCGTTCTGGAAATGATTAAAAACCTATTTCCACTCAGGACTTGTAATTTGAAACTTTCAGAAGAAAACATCAATAAGGGAAAGTTCAAGGTTTGCCTGGAATACCACATTGGAAATTGTATGGGGCCCTGCGAGAAACTCGAAAGTGAGGAGGCGTACAACGAAAAAATCAGGCAGGTAAAAAATATGCTGAGGGGAAATTTTGGCGAAGTAGTCAAGCACCTAAAGGCCCGGTTGAATGAAAGTGTGGACCAACTCGACTTTGAAGGAGCTCAAAAGTTAAAAGAAAAAATTGACGCCTTCGAAGCTTATCAAGGGAAATCCACCGTGGTGAGCTCCTCCATCAGGGATGCGGATGTGTTTTCGATTCAGTCAGAAGGGAAAAAAGCCTATGTCAACTACCTCAAGATTGTGGACGGGGCAGTCATCAACACCCACACGGTTGAGTTGAAAAAGAATTTGAACGAAGACCCGAAAGACCTCTTGTCTTTTGCCATTACCAACCTGAGAGAAAAAAACAACAGTATAGCCCCGGAGGTAATTGTTCCCTTTGATTTAAAAATTGCTGAAGAGGAGGTGCAAATTACCGTACCTCAGAGAGGCGATAAACGGAGGCTTTTGGATATGAGCAGGAAAAACCTCAAATACTTTGTCTTGCAGAAAAAGAAAGACAAGGAGGAGAAAAGGGCCAAATCCGATTCCGGCAAGCGTTTGGTTGAAACCTTAAAAAATGATCTGCGATTGGAAAGTGCTCCGGTGCATATGGAGTGTTTCGACAATTCCAATCTGCAGGGAACTGATCCGGTTGCCGCATGTGTGGTTTTTCGAAATGGAAAGCCGAGCAAAAAAGAGTACAGAAAATTCCATATAAAAACCGTTACCGGACCGGATGATTTTGCCTCTATGGAGGAGGTCGTTTACAGGCGATATAAAAGACTGGTAAAGGGGGGAGAAAGTCTGCCTCAACTGGTGCTGATTGATGGTGGAAAAGGGCAGCTCAACGCCTCTGTGAAAAGCATTAAAAAACTGGGGTTGGAAGGTAAAATCGCGGTCATTGGAATTGCCAAACGACTGGAGGAAATTTTCTTACCCGGGGATCCCGTACCCGTTTTTCTCGATAAGAGGAGTGAATCTCTGAGAGTGCTTCAACACATGAGAAATGAGGCGCACCGCTTTGCCATCAACTTTCACCGCGACAAACGATCCTCCCGACTGCAGATCAGTAGTTTGCAGGAGATACCGGGAGTGGGAAAAAAGACGAGTGAAAAACTCC
>SKYC01000387.1 GCA_007128085.1 Saprospiraceae bacterium
CAAATACTTTTACCGCTACCCACACTTCTATCGCTCCCGTTATGGATTTGATAGTATATTTTTCGGTCGGTATCGAGAAAAAAATCGCTGAGTTGCTCTGCTTTTTGTTCCAGCATTTCCAGGAGAGGGAAAATGTTTTTTTCCATTACTTGGTTGATTTCTTCAGAAGAGGACTTGGTGGTGAGGTGGTCATCCTCCTTAAGCTGTGCTTTAATCAATGTGATTTCTTTATCCAGATCTGCATCTTCACTTATTTCCTTGCCTTTTATGGCATCGAGGGTTAATTTTTGTGAACGGATGATAAGGTCTGCCATGAATTCAAATAACAGGTTCTCTTTTCCTCCATAGGCCTGAATGTCGGCCAAATATCGGTAATAAGCATCCTTCTCATCGGTTTTTATCCAAAATGGAGGATACCCAAATGAGATCAACAGCAGATTGGTTAATATTCTGGCTGTTCGACCATTCCCATCGTAAAAGGGATGGATATTGAGGTATTCGAGGTGAAACGAGAGGGCCACATCCATCGGGTGGGGTGCATTCTTTTTATTCATAAAGATTCGATCGATTGCAGCATTGGTTTTATTGAGAAGGTCGTGAATAAGGTCAGGCACTTCAGAGGGCTCTGCAAAATGGAATTTCTCATCTTTGTAGTTGATGATATGGTTGGGTTTGAGTTTCCACTGTCCTATTTCTTTCTTGTGCTCAGGTGATTCTTGATGCATTATTCCCCGATGAATCTTTTTGATTCGCATTTCGGAAAGTCTCAACTTGCCTTTCCCTATTTCTAGAATATCTTTAATCACCTCATCGTGACCCTTCATTTCCAGCAGGTCCTCAATGGGTTTGCCATGTACATTCAGGTTACCCACCATTACGCTACGGGTTTCCCTTAGAGAGAGGGTGTTCCCCTCCATGCTGTTTGAGTAGTAGTTCCAGTCCAACCTGAACTTGTAGTTGATTTTATTTTTCACTTCAACAGCTAGTTCACCAAATGACTCAATCTCCCTTTTGAGACGGTCAATCTGATTCTTTTTATCTGTATAACTCATTGCATGGTTATTAATAGTTCAGCAAATTACAGTGGTATCCCTTTTAATATCCACCGGTTGTGCCTCCCGGTTGGCTCGTGGTTTTGTCGTCCAGTAGCAAATATAAGAGTTTTTGGCGGGTGACTTTTATCGGGAGGGGGTTTATCCCCTTTAATCGTTGCCTTAGAGAGCCTCAGGCAACGGCATTGAAGCGAATTTTTGTTGTTATCGTGTTTTTTTTGTTGCCTTCGAGTACCTATCGGTAATACTGAGGGACCATCTCAGGCAATCATAATCCGGTGGCTGAGGCACTCGAAGCCATCGGATTATTTCGGTTTCTTTGCTGCGATCAAGTGCTTTTTTAATCGTTGCCTTCGAGGGCCTCAGGCAACGGGCTTGTGGAGATTTTTTCTTTGCTGTCTTCTTGATCCTTCGATAATCCGGTGGCTGAGGCACTCGAAGCCGCCGGTTGTAAATACAAATAGCCGTACATTACTCGACCTCCCTAGTTCTCCGGTTCTACCAGGACCACCTTCCAATCATTGCCGTGTCTGGAGAAGGTCTGCCAATAGGCGCGCTTGGTGATGGGATCGGAGGTGCCCGCCTGGAAAAAAGTATAGGTGGTTTCGCCCTCTTCCTGAGTGGCGATTAATTCCCCGGCTTCCAGTAATTCGGGAAAATCTTCATAGAGTGGATCGGTAAATAAATTCAGTCCGATCTCCTCACTGTCCTCATCGAATAAAATATAGCCCGTGCTTTCCATGACCCATATTTCTATGTCCCGGCCTTCGGTCACCGGCAGAATTATATCGCCCAGCAATTCCTCCGGGAGAAACAGTGCATTCAGGGTGCCGAGAATCTGATTGTCCTGAACGATGGGGTGAATGTAGACCACTGCCTGATAACCTTCCACAGCGGTAAAAACATCACTCAGCACCGGCTCTTGTGTAAAAAAAGCTTGAATGACGTGGTCCTGATCGACGATATCCGCTCCCTGAGAACCGTAGTACTCTTCGGGTTCAATGATCTGTAGAATTCCTGAGGGGGTCACATACGCAAAGTTGGTTACAAAGTGTGTGCCCTCGTAGAGCCCTTTCAGTCGGTTTCTCACCTCTGCAGTATCGACACCTGCCTGCGCAAAGTAGCTCACTTCTGCGGAGAGATGGGCACTCATTTGATCGTATTGGGCGCTTAGTTCAGCCATAACTTCCGGGAGTTCGGCCGGAAAATCCGGAGAGGCATTGTCGTCACTGCTGCAGGAGAAAAATATCAAAATGGAGAGGGAAACCAATAAGTTCGTGAGAAATCGCATAACTACTGAGCTTTGTGAATAAGATATGCCAAAGATAAAAAAAAAGAGACGGGTTTAAAAAACCGGTCTCTTTTGTAATGCGTCTTTGAATGATCTCCTGCTGTTGAGGAATCTTCTGTCATCGCCTCTGTTACTTTCCGGGGTGTGGGATGAGTGGGTATTCATCCACGATCGGAATAAGCAATACCCAAAATGGGATCTACCTTCTTCTCCCTCTGTTATTGCCTCCGCGGCCAAAGCCACCACCTGATCTTCTGCCCTGTGGCTGGCTTTTCTTCTCAGGGGCTGAATCCGTGAGTGGAAAGGGGTGATTTTCAACTACATTGATCTTTATATCGATCAGTTTTTGAATGTCTTTAAGATCTCCCTTCTCTCCGGCATCGCAAAAGGCAATGGCTGTTCCTTCATTACCGGCCCTTCCTGTACGACCGATGCGGTGAACATAGGTCTCGGCCACATTGGGCAGGTCGTAATTGAATACATAGGTGAGTTCGTCGATATCGATTCCCCTGGCCGCTATATCTGTAGCTACCAGTACATTGACTTTTCCGTCTTTGAAGTCCTTGAGGGCTTTTTGTCTGGCGTTCTGACTCTTGTTTCCGTGGATGGCCGCTGCGGATATACCCGATTTCTTTAAAAACTTGACTATTTTATCGGCTCCGTGTTTCGTTCTGTTGAACACGAGGGCCATATCAATATTTTTTTCTTGTATCAGGTGAACCAGCAAGTTCCGCTTGTCCGACTTGTTGGTGTAGTAGAGCGACTGCTCTATTTTATCTACAGTGGAAGAAGGCGGCGTCACTTCAACTTTTGCCGGATTGATCAACATCTGTTGAGATAGTTTTTTGATCTCGTCTGGCATGGTTGCTGAAAACAATAGTGTCTGCCTTTGTTTTGGAATGAGTTTGAGTACTTTTTTTACATCGTTGATAAAACCCATGTCCAGCATACGGTCGGCTTCGTCCAAAACAAAAATTTCCAGTCCACTCAGGTCGATATGGCCCTGACCGATGAGGTCGAGCAGTCTTCCCGGGGTGGCAATCAACACATCCACTCCTCTATTGAGGGCACTGACCTGTCTTCCCTGAGAAACGCCTCCAAAAACAACTGTATGCGAAATGCGCGTGTGTCTTCCATAGGATTTAAAGCTCTCCTCTATCTGAATGGCCAACTCTCTGGTAGGCGTAAGTATCAGGGATTTTATGCCTCGGTTTCGCGAAGGGTTTCCGGTCAACAATTGGATAATGGGAATGGCAAAAGCCGCTGTTTTTCCCGTACCTGTTTGTGCACAGGCAATGATGTCTCTGCCGTCGAGCAGATAGGGAATCGCTTGTTGCTGAATGGGGGTGGGATTTTCGTATCCCTGTTCGTCCAATGCCCTGAGGACATTGTCTTGTACTTTTAATTCTTTAAATGTCATGTATAATTTTTAATGAAAATGACCATTTCAAGGTGGGGTTAATCAACAAATAAATGGTCCTGAAAAAATAAGAGGGGTGGTCGTTCTCTAAAATCGTTCAATTGTGCCGCAAAGGTAATCAAAATATTTGGATTAGTGTACATTTTTTACCCAATGGTTTTGAAATAGTTGTTTTTTATTTTTTACTCTTCTATCCCCCCAGCGGTATTGGTTTCCCCTGGATTTTGCAAATGGTCATTTTTTTATAAAACTCTATTCGAATCCATGCCCCGAAGGGGCAAAACAAAAAAAGGTCGGGCATCGTCCGGCCCGTGGGGAGAACTTCACGCAAACACCCTGAAGTGGTGTGACAAAGTTAATGAATGTCGATTGGAGGAATAGTCAAACAATGTAGCACCCTTTCAGGGTGCTTTATAAAATGGATTCAAATTAGATGGGCGTTGCCCATCCTTATAATGCATGACCCCGTTGGGGTCTGCTACTTCAAAGGTACAAAGC
>SKYC01000378.1 GCA_007128085.1 Saprospiraceae bacterium
AGGGAGGTCGGAGAGAATGTCTCACCGCTATGGCGCAGAGAACGCTGAGAGAGAGCGGAAAGGGAGAGCGCAGAAGGGTCTGCGGTAATTTTCCGGGGCTTCGAGGGCCTCAGCCACCGGAAACAACCTCAGCCACCGGATCATCGCTGCGGTGATCTTCAAAAAAATGTATACTTGAATTTCCTTAGCCATTTGAATTTGCTAAATGGGAAACTTATGTATCTAACTATCTGAAAAAGAAAACCTTACCTAAAGTACAGGTAGATTAACAAATAAACAACCGGAAATAAATATTAATTTTGCAACATCTGTACGTTACTAATATTGACTTTGCCGGCAGGTGATTTTAAAAAGCCGAACCAATGAGTAAAATTGATGAAGTGACACCATTTGATGAATACCGCAGCACATTCAGAAAATGGATTAAAATAGTGTGGTTGTTTTTTTTCCTGGGTGTCTTGGGTGTATTTTTTCTTTTCTACCTGGTATCCCTGCAAGAGCTTCCCACCTTTGAAGAATTGGAAAACCCCAATCTCAGCTATGCGACAACCGTGCTCGCAGAAGACGGACGGGAATTGGGTCGCTATTACATTCAAAACCGGATTCCGGTCACTTACGAGCAGCTCTCCCCCAACGTAGTCAATGCCTTAATTGCCACCGAAGACCACAGATACCACAATCATGCGGGCATCGATTTGAAGGCACTGGCCAGAGTAGCTACCAAAACGGTCATCCTGCAGAGAAGAGAGGCCGGTGGAGGGAGTACCATCACCCAACAGTTGGCGAAATTGCTGTTTCCCAGGCCAAATCTACAGGGGAGAAGTAAACTGGGCAGAACGGCCGTACTGGTAAACACCAAATTTAAGGAGTGGCTGACGGCCCTGAAACTGGAGCGGAGCTATACCAAAGAGGAAATTATGGCCATGTACCTCAATGAATTCGACTTTATTTACGGTGCACACGGCATTGAAGCAGCTGCTGAAACGTACTTTGGAAAAAGGCAGGTCGAGCTTAAAAAAGAAGAGGCCGCTATGTTGGTAGCCATGCTGAAAAACCCCTGGAGATACAGTCCCATCCGCTTCCCCAACAACGCAAAGAGACAGCGCAATATCGTTTTGATACAAATGGAGCGGAGAAATGTCATTTCGGAAACGGAGAGAGACTCCCTGATGGCTCTGCCGCTGGACGTCAGCCACTTCAGAAGGAGCAATCACATCGATGGCGTGGCTCCCTATTTCAGAATGGAACTGGCCAAAGACCTGAGGAGACTCCTGACGAGAGATGAATACCG
The DNA here is from genome assembly GCA_007128085.1 of Saprospiraceae bacterium. GTDB lineage: Bacteria > Bacteroidota > Bacteroidia > Chitinophagales > Saprospiraceae > PWJY01. The sequence goes on from SKYC01000378.1 coordinate 1,292, forward strand.
AAAACCCGACGGCAGTATGTACAATATTTACCGGGACGGACTGAGGGTCTTTACAACCATAGATTACCGCATGCAGGAAATTGCCGAAGAGGTGATGTGGGATCACATGACCGAGGTGCAGGACCGCTTTTTCAGAGAGTGGAGAAACCTCGATCCCTGGACCCACGATGACGGGAGAATGCCTATGGAAATTAAAAGGGCGGGGCTGAATTCCCTCATTAGAAATTCCGATCGCTATCAGGCCATCCGGGTAGACAAATTGGATCCTGTCCTCGATGGAGTAATGGAAAAATACGATCTCGAACTCAGAGATGCCGAAATAGAGCGACTGATTTCCGCCGCGGGAAATGACCGACAGAGACGCGCATTGGAAAACAATGCCAATATTCCGCAGGAGAGCAGAGATATTTATGTCCAAATTCTCGACAGTGATCTCATAGTTTCCCTTACCGAGGCCTGGGAGGAAATGCAGGAGGAAGTGACGCGGCAGTTCAATACCCCCACCGAAATGACGGTTTTTGCCTACAATTCAGCCGGGGAAACGGACACCATCATGAGCCCGCTGGATTCCATCAAATACCACAGAATGCACTTGCAGACCGGCATAGTGGGCATAGAGCCGCACACCGGTCAGGTGAAAGTCTGGGTGGGCGGAATAGACCACAAGTATTTTCAATTCGATCACGTGCGCACCATGCGACAGATCGGGTCCACTTTCAAACCTTTCGTATACGCTACCGCCATTTTTCTGCAGGGCATTTCACCCTGTACCACCATCGATGATGTCCCTTACACCATTACACCCGGAGAGGGCAATTTTGGCCTCATCGATGAATGGACGCCCAAGAATGCCGACGGCACCTTTACCTATGAAAAATTCAGCCTTTTTGACGGCTTGAAATACTCCAAAAATACCGGATCGGTCTATCTGATGAAACTCATTGCCGATACAGAGCCCGTCCGAAAACTCATAAGCAATATGGGTATTGACAGCGACCAAAAGAGGCCCGACGGGGATTACAAAATTCCCAAACAGCCATCCATATCGCTGGGTTCCGCCGATTTGACGGTCATGGAACTGACTTCGGCCTACTCGACCTTTGCCAACAATGGAGTGCATGTAGAGCCTCATTTTATTCAGCGCATAGAAGATCAACACGGCAGAATCATTTACCAGTCGGTCCCGGAGGAGACCACGGCCCTGGATCCCAATGCCAATTACGTGATGGTGGAAATGCTGCGCTATTGCACCCAGGGGCACTTTGCCTTTACAAATATCAACAGCGATCACGGTGGAAAAACCGGTACGACCAACGATCATACCGATGGCTGGTTTGTGGGGATTACGCCCGAACTGGCCGTGGGGACCTGGGTGGGAGGAAGCGACCGCTGGATTCGGTTCAGGTCTTTCGCCAATGGTCAGGGTTCCAGAATGGCCAGGCCCTTTTTCACTACCTTTTTAGAAGAACTCGAACAGGATGAATACGTCAATTATACCGGTGAACCGCGATTTTTAAGACCCGCCGACGACCTGGGAATAGAAATTGAATGCGACCGCTTTGATCAATTCAGAGACAGAGACCGGGACCTGTTGGACGACGGGGTCTTTGACGATCCTTTCGACGACTTTTAATGTTTAACCTACAGCATAGTTACCATAAAAATTCAAATGTATGAAACCATATTCAGCTACACTTGTCAATGCTTTTACCTTAATCACCATGGGATTGTGGGGTTATTTTGCTGCGGAAAACGGTTCGGCTACCGCATTGATTCCGGTGGGCATGGGACTGCTCTTACTGGTTTTTTCCAATGGAGTCAACATCGGAAATAAAAAGATATCGGGCGTTGTCTTTGTTCTCACCCTTTTGATTGTTTTTTCGCTGTATATGCCTTTCAAAGGGGCTATGGAAAGAGAGGACACTGCGGCCCTGGTGAGAGTTCTGTTGATGATTGGCACGGGCGTGGTGGCTTTGATGTCGTTCGCGAAAGCGTATCTCAAGGCCCGCAAAACGGAGTAATTGGTTGTTTATGTCGCTGGACTTCTCCAATTGATGTATCTTAGCCACTGTTTTGTTGGTGTGCTGTTTTTAACATCCGCCACATAGGCTTCAGTCATAAAATGAAAGAGATGAAAAGGGGATTTTTTACAGATCAGAAGTCCGGATACTTCTTTAGGATTCTCGGACCGACCGCCTTTTTTGTCCTCTGCTTCTCCCTGTCATCTTGCCTGCCCGATCCCGACGCAGATGCCGATGCATCCGCCCTCCAATACGATTTGAGTCAGCCCGTCTTCCAAAAAATTTACGATTTTCAGGACCGCGCTATGGCGGACAGCCTGGCGGACTACCTGACCCATTCGGAACCGAGTATTCGACTGGCTGCACTGACCGGCTTTGCATCCATCCGGGACTCTGCTTATCTCTCTGCCGTACAGCCCTTGTTGTCTGATGAATCGGTGGAGGTGGCCGCCATGGCCGCTTATGCGGTGGGTCAGATGGGCAGCCACAGAGGGGAGCGACCACTCATCGATGCTTTTCGCTCCATGGATACCCTCGGGAAATACCACCTGCTCAACAGCCGAATACTCGAAGCCGTTGGAAAGTGCGGGGGAGAGGATGCTCTCGCGCTCATCGCTTCCATAACCACCTACCTTCCCTCAGACACCCTTCTGTTGGAGGGACAGTCCAGAGGATTGTACCGTTTTGCCCTCAGGGGAAAGACCAATGAAGAGGGTACCGCAGCCATGGTGAATTACTGTACCCGCAAACAATACCCACTTCCGGTCAGACGAATAGCTGCCAATTACCTGGCCCGCGCATCGAATATCGACTTGACCGGCTTCGCTTATATTCTGAGCCGCACCCTGGAGAGTGAGTCCGATTCCTACATCCGAATGGCACTGGCGTTGGCGGTGGGCAAAACCGGATCGGATCGGGGCCGGCAA
>SKYC01000037.1 GCA_007128085.1 Saprospiraceae bacterium
AACTTTTTTAATCAAAAAATTCACAAAGGTGAATGATTAAAATAAGTTGCATGCGAGTTCCTGAATGTATTCAAATTTTTTGCATATTTTATGCAAGCAAAAAATTTTAAACAGATGAAAATATTCCCCTTCCGCGCCCATTATCCCGAAGAAGACCTCATCGCCTCCGTAGATTCTTTTCTCAGCAAGGTCAAAGAGCAGTACAGGGAGTTTTCCGATAACGGATTTTTTAGAAAGGCGAGCGACCCGGCGTTTTACTTGTACGAAATTCGGGTTCCCGGCGGAAAATCCTATAAGGGAATTCTGGGTTCGGCCGATGTCGAGGAGTATTTAGCGGGCAACATAGCCGTACACGAGCACACGATTTCCGACAAAGAGCAGCAGCAGATGGAGTTGATCTTGCAGCGACACGCCATGGTAAAACCCCTGTTGCTCTGCTTCAAGGGAAGCGATGAATTTTACGGTCTTCTGGACAAACTCCTGGAGAGGTCAACCATCTTGTACAGTGTGCAACTGGAAGATCAATCCACTCATATTTTTCATCAGATTTCACTGGCGGAGGACGTAGAAAGGCTCAAAAATTATTTCACGCAAAAGGTGCCTAAGGTGTACATTGCCGATGGGCACCACCGGGCTGCAGCTACGGCGCGATTGTACAAAAAATACAAAAAGAACGCCGGAGAGCATCTCGCAGTCGACAGCATGATGGCCGGGTTTTTTCCCTATGACGAACTCGAGGTACACGACTACAACCGTGTGATAGAAATTTTAAATTCCATTTCCCCAACCTTATTGCTGGTGAAGTTGAGCCAATACATGCATATTTCTCCGCTGGAGGTGGCCGCCAAGCCCGGAACCAAAGGAGAACTCACCATGTACGTATCCAGAGAGTGGTACCGCCTGAAATGGAAAGAGGAAGTGCTGGCGGATTTTAAAAAATCGGGCAACGACATCGATTACCACATTTTCAATGAAGTGGTACTGAAGGAAATTTTGGGGATAGAGGACGTCCGGATGGACTACCGAATCAAATACGTGGAAGGCCCCGCGGGAATTCAAGGGGTGATAGACCGCTCTCAGAAAAACGACCTGCGCGTCGCTTTTTGCCTGTATCCGCTGCAACTGGAAAACATGGTCTCTGTAGCGGAGCGCGGAAAAACCCTTCCCCCAAAAAGTACGTGGTTCGTTCCGAGAATAAAAAATGGCCTGATCGTCCAGGAGGTATAGCCGTCCCCTCCTTTGGATATACCGGCAGGTTTGCCGAAAAATTGAGTTTTAAATAAAATAAAAAGTATTGAATTTATGAGCGAAGTCAAGAAACTGACAGCCGATAAAATTTACACGGGAACAGGAGAGGTACTCAGCAATCACATGCTGATTGTGGATGAAGAGGGCAGGATATTGGAGGTGTGTCCGATCGACCCTTCACCCGCTTCGGAGATTGAAAAGTACGATGGAATCCTGGTGCCCGGATTCGTCAATGCGCACTGCCACCTGGAATTGTCTCATATGAAGGGCATGGTGCCCACAGGGACGGGATTGATCGCTTTTATTAAAGATGTAGTGACAAAGAGGAATACAGAGCCCGAAGTAATAGAGGAGGCCATTCGGGCCGCAGACCGCGAAATGTGGGAAAATGGCATTGTGGCCGTGGGGGATATATCCAACGTTACGGATAGCTTTCAGACAAAAAAAGAGTCTTCTCTCCATTACCACACTTTTGTAGAGATGTTCGACTTTTTACAGGAGGAGGAAGCCGGCAAGCACTTTGAAAACTACATGCAAATCTACCGCAGTCTGACAGAGGAGTACAGTTTGTCCGGAACCGCTGTTCCCCACGCTCCCTATTCCGTATCGCGGAGCCTGTTTGCCAAAATCAACAATCTCAACAGAGACAGGAAAAATGCCATCATCAGCCTTCACAATATGGAGACGGAGGCTGAGAGTGAATTGTTTTTGAGCAATTCGGGAGAACTCATTGAATTTTACGAGGGATTTGGGATTCCCACTCATCATTTGAAACCCACCGGAAGGCCTTCGATTCACTACGCCCTGGAGAATATGGACGCCGAAAAGCCCACGCTTTTTGTCCACAACACACTCTGCAGTCGGGAGGAGATCCGGGCAGCTGTTCAGTGGAACCCCAACAGTTATTGGGTTAGCTGTCCTTCAGCCAATCTGTACATCGAAAACCGACTGCCGCGGTACAGGAATTTTATTGAGGAGGGCGCTACCATGGCATTGGGGACAGACAGTCTCACCAGCAATTGGCAACTCTCCATTCTGGAGGAAATGAAAGTGATTGCAAAGTACCAGTCCTTTATTTCCTTCGATCAATTGATTCAGTGGGCTACTTATAACGGCGCCTGTGCATTGAGCCTAGACAGCGAACTTGGAAGTTTTGAAAAGGGGAAAAAACCGGGAGTGAACCTCCTCTTTGCTGCGGAAGGAGAGGCTCCGGAAAGTCTTTCCGAAGGTACAGACATTAAAAAACTCTTTTAGTGGCGCGGTATTCGGTTGAGTAGTGGGCTGTTTTCCTCTCAGGGGATAAAGTAAATTTTTTTCGAACCAATAGACTTCTGCTGCGTTAAAGTCATTGAATATCAGCGTATATTTTGGTCAACCGAAAAATTGGCTTAAATTTGCAGTTGGAATTTTGGTGATTCAATTAAAAAAAGAAATGGAAAATATGTGGAAATTTTTGTCATTATTTGTAGTCGTTTGCCTGTTCGCAGCCTGTCAGGGCGAAGCTGATCAGAATGAACGAAGCCCTATAGAAGAAGCTCCGACGACAACGGATCAACCCATTCAGCAGGGAGAGGACATGCAACAACCCCCTCAATCCGATCGACCCCAGCAGGTGAATATACCCGCCGGTCCCGATGGAATAGTACACCACTACATTTGTTCGGACTTGTGCGAAGGAGGTCATTCTGAATCTCCCGGAAACTGTCCGGTTTGCAATCACCCCTTGGCGCACAATCAAGCGTGGCACGATCAGCAACAGCCAGATCAGCAACAACAGCAACCTCAGGGCGATCAGGATCCCCGATCGCAATTCGACCCCATGAGAGGTGGTGATGCTCCGCAAGATCAACAACAGCAACAAGCTCCGGAACAGGTGAATATACCCGCCGGTGCAGACGGAGTCGTGCATCACTACATTTGTGTAGATCGATGCCAGGGTGGCCATTCTGAAAGCCCGGGTGTTTGTCCGGTTTGCAGTAAACAACTGGCTCACAATCAGGCATGGCACAATCAGTAATATATCTACAATGTCAGTTTTAGTAAGCTGAATGAGAGGGGTGTCTCTTCGGAGACTCTTGCTTTTCAATTTGAATTAAATAGTAAAAATTCATAATTCGTTTCAGCTTTCTAACTCTTTGATCTCTTTGATTGAAGTGTAGTCTGGCAGACGTCTACTGTGAAAAACTCGGGATATACTCGGATTTTCATTGGGAGGTTCTGGGGGTGGGCTCAGCTATGCGATGAGAACTGAAAATGGAGTAAGTGGCTGTTTCGACATCACTCAATACATTGCATAAAGGAGGCTTAGATTTTCGATACAGCCCATTTCGATAGGCTCAATGCATGCCTTTCCCCAACTCAGTTGGTGGGGGCAGGGCGTGGTGAACAAAATAAGGTTTACATCTCAATGGATATACTGATTCATATCCCCTAAAAACAACAAAGAAATTAAAGCTTTTACGATTGTTTTTACCTCAGCAGTAGGGGAAGACATATGCTATTTGATACTCTGTGCTCTCTGTTCCTCCGTGGTGAGCAAAAAAAAGCTAAATATCCCAAGGCTGGTGAGAAAATTTTAAGAAAATCCAATCAATAAGCCCTCACATTCTTCTTTTCCACGTAATTCATAAAGGCCCGGTTGGCTCCTGCGGTGGGGTAATTTCCGATAAAATACCAATCTCCCAGGTGATTGGGACAGGTTTTGTGCAGTCCCTGGCCTTGATCAAATACCCAACTTATTACCATCCCATAATTAAAGTATAAGTCAATAGTGCCAATCCAAAGTTTGCCACAATCCTAGCAACTATCCAAAATTTGAGCTTTTGGTAACCCTCAGCTTTATATCTATTATTTCTGTAAAGCAAATAAACTGAAAGTAACATATTTATAATAAATAGTAAAAACAAAATATATATTATAATGCCTTCTACTTGCATTCTATTGACAATCATAAAAATAATCCATAACT